>DOVB01000167.1 GCA_003520285.1 Halieaceae bacterium | reverse complement strand
TCGCAAGGCGGCGCAGCAGTTGGGCGTTAGCAACACGACCGTTATGCGTCGCTTGGACTCCTTAGAGGAGTCCTTGAGTGGCACGCTATTCGATAGGACTCCAGACGGTTTCAAAACCACAGCATTAGCAGATCAGTTGTTGCTGGTTGCTCGCGATATTGAAGACAGTATCACTGAAGCGGAACGACGGCTCATGGGCATGGATTCGGAGCTTCAGGGCACCATAAAGCTGTCCTTGCCGTCAGTGCCCGTCGCTTTGCTGGGTTCTGACAGCTTCTGCTCTTCCGACGTAAAGAGGGTGCTCTTCCGCTAGGAAGGACTAGGTAGTTGCTAGGCGCTTACTGCGCTATTTATGCAGCCTGGTATTGCTCATCAATAAAGCTAAAAGGTTGCTGCTGTCTTGCTTGCCTCGATAAGTTAACGCACTCATAGAGGTAAGCGTCATGACCTATGTAGCAACGTCAAGTATGGTCGGTACTAATATGTGCTACTTGTGATGCGCAATAATCGCTACCGTTTGTAACTTCGCTTGTAAAAAAGCCCCAAAAACGGGGCTCTTTGTAACTTCTTTGCAACTCACAAAAATATATAAATCAATAGGTTATATCCACCCTATTACTCCCACTCGATCGTCGCTGGCGGCTTTGAGCTCACATCATAAGTCACTCTCGATACACCAGAAATCTCATTGATAATCCGATTAGAGACGGTCTCAAGCAGCTCATAGGGCAAGTGCGCCCAGCGTGCGGTCATGAAGTCAATTGTCTCAACTGCACGGAGTGCGATCACGTATTCGTATCGGCGCCCGTCACCTACCACGCCAACCGACTTCACCGGCAAGAATACGGCAAAGGCCTGACTGGTTTTATGGTACCAATCCGCCTTGTGAAGTTCCTCAATGAAGATCGCATCCGCTCGGCGCAGCAAATCAGCATACGGCTTCTTAACTTCACCAAGAATGCGCACACCTAAGCCAGGCCCTGGAAACGGATGCCGATAAACCATGTCATAAGGCAAACCCAGTTCTAGGCCAATTCTGCGGACCTCATCTTTGAACAGTTCGCGCAGCGGCTCTACCAACGACATTTTCATGTCATCGGGCATACCACCCACGTTGTGGTGTGATTTGATGACGTGTGCTTTACCTGTTTCTGCGCCGGCAGATTCAATCACATCCGGATAAATAGTACCCTGCGCCAACCAATTCACATCGCGCAAGTTAGTGGCTTCTTGGTCGAATACTTCTATGAAGGTATTACCTATTACCTTGCGTTTCGCCTCGGGATCAGAGACACCCTCTAGTTTGCCAAGGAATAGAGCTTCAGCGTCCACACGGATCACTTTCACCCCCATATTCTGGGCGAACATCGCCATCACCTGATCGCCTTCGTTCAAACGCAGCAAGCCGTTATCGACGAAAACGCAGGTGAGCTGTTCGCCAATGGCTTTGTGTAACAGAGCCGCAACCACCGAAGAATCAACACCGCCGGACAATCCAAGTAATACTTTATCGGCGCCCACCTGAGCTTTCACCCGAGCAATCGCATCATCAACAATGTTGGCGGGGGTCCATAACGCATCACAGTCGCAGAGTTCGAGCAAAAAATGTTCGAACAAACGTTGTCCTTGCACAGTATGCGTCACTTCCGGATGAAACTGGATGCCGTAAAACGGTTTGGTTGTGTGCCCCATTGCTGCAATGGGGCAGCTCTCGGTTCTGGCAATCGCCTGAAATTCTGGCGGCAAATCAACGACTTTGTCGCCGTGACTCATCCATACGTCTAATAGAGCACGACCCGAATCGCTCACGTGATCTTTCATATCGTGCATAAGCGCTGACTCAGCGACCACTTCGATTTGTGCGTAACCAAACTCGCTGGTGTCAGATGCCTGCACCCGTCCACCGAATTGCTCCGCCATGGTCTGCATGCCGTAGCAGATTCCTAGCACAGGTACACCAAGATCGAAGACACACTGCGGCGCTCGAGGCGAGCCTTGACTGCCAACACTCTCTGGGCCACCGCTGAGGATGATACCTGCGGGCGCGAATTCGCGAATCGTCACGTCTTGGGTATCCCACGGCTTGATCTCGCTGTAAACACCCACCTCTCGGACACGGCGCGCAATGAGTTGTGTGTACTGCGAGCCAAAATCGAGAATAAGGATACGATGCGCGTGAATGTCGGCCGTGGTCATAAGTTTATTGAATTCCAGGTGAACCGCGGACCCGCTGCGGAGAAGTTATCGGACGGGGTAATTAGGTGCTTCCTTGGTGATAGCGACATCGTGCACATGGCTTTCAGACATGCCTGCTGATGTTACCTTCACAAACTTGGGCTTCGTGCGCATATCCTCAATGGTGAGGCTACCGGTGTAACCCATTGCCGAACGCACCCCACCCATCAATTGATGGATGATGCCTGACACGGGACCTTTGTAGGGTACACGACCTTCAATGCCCTCTGGCACGAGTTTCTCGGCACCTTTACTCGCGTCTTGAAAGTATCGGTCGGAAGAGCCTTGGTTGCGGGACATGGCGCCCAAAGAGCCCATGCCGCGATAAGATTTATAGGTTCTACCCTGATACAGCTCCACTTCGCCTGGCGCCTCTTCTGTGCCAGCAAACATACTGCCCAACATCACGGCATCTGCACCCGCAGCGATCGCCTTGGCGATATCGCCACTGAAACGAATGCCGCCATCGGCAATCACAGGAATATCAAAGTCTTTGAGCGCATTGACGACGTTATCGATGGCCGAAATTTGGGGTACACCTACGCCAGTCACGACGCGAGTCGTGCATATAGAACCAGGGCCTATGCCCACTTTAACGGCATCTGCACCCGCTTCTGCAAGCGCAAGGGCCGCTTCAGCGGTGGCAATATTACCCCCAATAACCTGAACTTCAGGATAATCAGCCTTAATCTTCTTGACTCGATTTAAAACGTTGCGCGAGTGTCCATGCGCGGTGTCAACCACTAGCACATCTACCCCCGCTGCCACCAGAGCCGCCACTCGATCATCGGTATCAGGACTAGTGCCTACCGAGGCACCGACTCTCAGCTGCCCATGCTCATCTTTGCAAGCCAAAGGATAGTTCTTGGCCTTATCAAAATCTTTCACTGTAATCATGCCGCACAATTCA
Source organism: Halieaceae bacterium (assembly GCA_003520285.1). Classification (GTDB taxonomy): domain Bacteria; phylum Pseudomonadota; class Gammaproteobacteria; order Pseudomonadales; family Halieaceae; genus Aequoribacter. The sequence continues at coordinate 577 of DOVB01000167.1, read as the reverse complement.
AAGGCATCGTTCACAACTAACATTTTTTCGATTCGGTGCTTGTGGAGTAACGCTTGAACCAACTCTGAACTCGCACCCTCTTTGACTGTGACCAGTTGCTCTTTCGGCGTCATAATTTCGCTGACCCGCTTGGCAAAATCAGTTTCAAAGCGCAAATCACGGCGCGTCACAATCCCTACTAAGTCTTTTCCATCGATCACTGGCACGCCAGATATGCCATTCGCCAAAGTGAGTTCAGTGAGCTCTCGCAAGGTGGCGTCCTTGTGAATCGTGATGGGAGATTTCACTACACCGCTCTCGTACTTCTTTACCTTTCTGACCTGAGCGGCTTGATCTTCTATACTCATCGACTTGTGAATAACGCCAATGCCGCCCTCTTGCGCAATCGCTATGGCAAGCTGGGCCTCGGTCACTGTGTCCATTGCCGCCGACACCAGTGGGACATTGAGGCTGATCGATCGAGTAAGGCGAGTTTTTAGACTCACATCAGACGCGACGACCTCTGAGTAGCCAGGCACGAGCAGTACGTCATCGAAAGTGAGCGCTTCTTGGTCAATTCGCAGCATAATCAGACCCC
>DOVB01000128.1 GCA_003520285.1 Halieaceae bacterium | reverse complement strand
GAGGTCGCGATTATACGCAATATAAGGATTAATGCCAGCCTAATCAGGCCGATCTAGAATATCGAGAATATCTTCAAGCTCAATGATCACATCGTGGAGTTCGTCTGCAGTCATCACTCCTAACTGGCAATCGTTAGATTCAGTAATGCGCTGCCGCGCGCCCCCTATGGTGTAACCCTGCTCATAAAGGAGTGATCGAATTTGACGAATCAAGACGACGTCTGCGTGCTGATAATAGCGCCGATTTCCGCGTCGTTTTACAGGTGCAAGAGTCGGGAACTCTTGTTCCCAGTAACGCAATACGTGCGGCTTCACCAAGCACAGTTCACTTACCTCGCCGATGGTGAAATAGCGCTTACTCGGGATCGGTGGCAACTCACCATTGTTACTTGGTTCCAGCATACTTCTCCACGCGCGCCTTCAATTTTTGCCCTGGCCGAAACGTCACCACTCGGCGCGGCGAAATTGGGATCTCTTCACCCGTTTTGGGGTTTCTACCTGGGCGTTCCCCTTTGTCTCTGAGCTCGAAGTTCCCGAAGCCCGAGAGCTTGACTTGCTCATTGCTTTCGAGACTCGCACGAATCTCTTCAAAAAACATCTCGACGATTTCCTTGGCTTCACGTTTGTTCAGGCCTAACTCCTCGAACAACATATCGGCCATATCAGATTTTGTTAACGCAGTCATCTTTTCCTACCGTTTTAGCGCAACTCGGCGTTACAGGTTTTCTTCAACGATTCAATCACTTGCGCCATCGCTTCGCTGACATCAGATTCGCTAAGGGTGCGCGATTGATCGGCCAAAGTCAAACCTATAGCGACACTTTTTAGGCCCTCGGATACGCCCTGCCCAGTATACACATCAAATACGAATGCCTCTTTGTGTAACGCACCCAGTGCGTCTTTGGCACACTCAACGAGAGTCGCGACGGGCAGATTTTGATCGACAACGACGGCAACATCTCGGCGGACTTCTGGATACTTCGAGACTGGAGTGAAACTGGGAACTGAACCGCAGGATAAAACGCTGCGATTCATCTCTGCAGCGAAGACCGGTTGACTCAGACCTAAAGCTTTCTGCACGCTGGGGTGCACTTGACCGAGGTGCCCTACAATCGCCCCGCCTACACTAATACTCGCAGTTTGGCCGGGGTGAAATCCTTTGACCTCAGCTGACGCGTAGCTGACCTCGTGAATTCCAAAGTGGCGAAGCAACGCTTCCACTTCTCCCTTCAAATCAAAAAAATCCACTGTGGCTGATCGATTTCCCACGCGCTCTGGCTCGGCTCGACCCCCGATTAACAAGGCGACTTTTGGTGTTTGGAGGTAACCGTCGGTACCCTCAAAAGCCAGACCTAACTCAAAGATTCGGACACGTGATTGCTGCCGGCTTGAATTGGTGTGCGCTACCGCCACTAAGCCCGGAACAAGACTAGATCTCATTACGGAAAGATCTTCTGAGATAGGATTGCGTAAGACAACAGCAGATGCCATATCACCAAATGCTTCTGCAAGCTTGGGTTCAATAAAGCTGTAAGTGATCACCTCTCTTAAGTCTCTCGCCGCGAGATAACGGCGGATACGAGAGGCTGGAGTGGCGGTCTCGGGCTTAATCGGCATATCCAAAGCAGCATAAATCTGACTGACGGGAAGTTTGTTGTAGCCATATATTCTGGCGACTTCCTCGATCAGATCTGCCTCTATGGCGATATCAAATCGCCAGCTAGGCACACTGCAGATCCAACCTTCAGGGGTGGCTTGTGTGTCAAGACCAAGTCCATTCAAGATGTGATCGACTTCTTTGGACTCGATTGCAACACCAAGAGCGCGCTGCAATGCTCGGGCGTTAAGCTTAACTAGATCGCGACTGGGCAGCTGATCATCGTGGCGTACAACGCTCACGGGGCCAGCGTGTCCGCCTGTCAGCGAGATCAGCAAACCGGTCGCCCTGTCTAGCGCACGTTCAGCCAGAGCGAAATCGACACCTCGCTCGAAACGATGCGATGCGTCAGTATGCATACCCAACTTGCGAGCTTGCCCTGCCAGGGCATGTGGTGCAAAAAACGCAGACTCGAGTACGACTGCCGTGGTCGTTGCCGAAATAGCCGTTCTCTGGCCTCCCATCACACCGGCAAATGCGATAGGGCCCTCTTCGTCGGTGATCAGCAAGGCTCCCTCTGGAAGGTTTATCAGCTTGCCGTCTAACAAAGTCATTGATTCTGACGCGCCTGCAGTGCGCACTGTGATTGCTCCCACCACCTTATCAGCATCGAACGCGTGCATGGGCTGTCCTAGCTCAAGCATCACATAATTGGTCACGTCGACAAGCGGATCTTTGCAACGGATGCCAGACCGCCTGAGCCTCTCTGTCATCCAAACGGGGGTTGGTCCAGTGTTGTCCAAACCTTCAACCACTCGCGCGGCATAAACTGCGCACTGCGACCCTGCGGTGACTAGCACACGGATCGCGGCATCACTATTCTCTGTAACACTCAAGGCAGGCATATCGCTTTGAGTGACGCCAGTGAGCACCGATATTTCACGCGCAATACCGAGTGCGCTCAAGCAATCGGCTCGATTGGGCGTTAGCCCGATTTCAATCGAGTGATCTTCTAAGCTCAGATAGCGTCGCAAGGATTCGCCTATGGGCGCATCGGTCGCCAGCTCCATCAGACCATCAGATGATTCCGACAATCCCAACTCTGCCTCTGCACAGAGCATTCCCTCGCTCTCAACGCCGCGCAACTTACTCGCCTTAATCGAAAAATCACCCGGCAGAACCGCGCCAACTAAAGCAACTGGTGCTTTCAGACCCACTCTGGCGTTAGGTGCCCCACAGACAATCTGCAGTGACTCACCTGATCCAACCGTCACCTTACACACCCTCAGCTTATCGGCGTCTGGGTGAGGCTGAGCATCGATGATCTCGCCAACAACCACATTTTCAAAAGCGCCCGCCACAGGTTCGATCGCATCAACCTCGAGCCCTGCCATCGTCAGCTGGTGGCTCAAGTCATTCACATTAAGCGTATGAGGTACTAACTCTCGCAGCCACTGTTCACTGATTTTCACTGAGCTCTCTCCTTAGCGAAACTGGGCCAGAAACCGCAGATCATTATCAAAAAACAACCGTAAATCGGTAACGCCGTAGCGCAACATTGCCAGTCGTTCTACACCCATACCGAATGCAAATCCTGAGAAGCGTTGCGCATCAATTTGGGTGCCTTCGAATACAGCGGGGTGCACCATGCCGCATCCCATGACCTCAAGCCACCCAGTTTGACTGCACACTCGGCAACCGGAACCCGAGCAATGAACGCACTGAATATCAACTTCTGCAGAGGGTTCCGTAAAGGGAAAATAAGAGGGGCGAAAGCGCACTTCGAGATCTTTCTCGAAAAATCGTTGTAAAAACACCTCAATCAAACCTTTAAGATCAGCAAAGCTCGATTGCTCATCAATGAGTAAGCCTTCAACCTGATGAAACATGGGCGTGTGGGTTAAATCGGAGTCGCATCGATACACTCGTCCAGGACAAATAATACGCAATGGCGGTTCCTGCGACTCCATCACACGCACTTGGACCGGCGATGTATGTGTTCTTAACACGTGGGTGGCATCGACGTAGAAAGTATCATGCATGGCGCGAGCAGGATGAGACTCGGGAATATTTAAGGCCGTGAAATTATGATAGTCATCCTCAATCTCCGGACCCTCGACACTTGCGAAACCCATCGCCGAAAACAGGGCCTCTATCCTATCGATTGTCACCGATACCGGATGCAAGCCACCTGTGCCCTGCCCTCGACCGGGTGCGGTGACATCGACCGCTTCAGCTGAGAGCTTCTGCTCTAGAGCGATGGTTTCAAGCGTCACCTTGCGCTCATTAATGAGTGTTTGAAGATGCGCCTTCACCTCGTTCACCAGAGCACCAGCAGCTGGCCGTTGATCGGGTGGCAGTTGACTTAACCCCTTCAAAACAGCAGTCAAAGCACCTTTCTTACCAAGGTAATCGACTCTCATCTGCTCTAAATCTGCAAGACCTGACACCGCATTAATGGCGGCCTCAGCATCGGCGCTTATTTGCTTCAGTTCTTCCATACCGACCCATTCCTTCCTATCGCAGACTCAAGCCTAATCTCTGCGCATTACAACAAAAAGGGGAAAGAGTATCACCCTTTCCCCTTCCTTTACTGCCCAAGCAGCGCAGACCCGCAAAAGGTTTACGCGAGTGCTGTTTTCGCTTGTTCAACTACCGCTGAAAAGCCGGCTTTGTCACGGACTGCTAAATCAGCCAAAACACGACGGTCTAGAGTGATGTTCGCTTTCTTAAGACCATTGATAAACTGGCTGTAAGTAATGCCGTTAGCACGCGCCTGTGCGTTGATCCGAGTGATCCAGAGCGCACGAAACTGACGCTTACGCTGGCGGCGATCGCGATACGCATACTGACCCGCTTTGATAACCGCTTGCTTGGCGACCCGAAAGATACGGCTACGAGCGCCATAGTATCCTTTGGCTTGCTTTAAAATCTTCTTGTGACGGCGATGTGCGGTCACACCTCTTTTTACACGTGGCATAGTTTAATCCTCTTGAATGACTTAGTGAGCGCGCAACATTTTATCAACAAGTGCTTTATCAGACTTGTGGATCATGGATGTACCACGGAGTTGACGCTTACGCTTAGTGGTCATTTTGGTCAGGATGTGACTTTTATAAGCACTCTTGCGCTTATAGCCGCCGGCTGTTTTCTTAAACCGCTTCGCGGCACCACTGTGAATTTTTACCTTAGGCATTTTGTGTACTCCAAATTGCTCATACAAAGACAAGAGTTAGGGCATTCACGGGCCACTAACCCCGTTTTCGGGGCGCCAACACCATGGTGAGCTGACGTCCTTCCATTTTGGGAAACTGTTCCACCGTTCCCCATTCGGCAAGATCGGCTTCAATACGACGAAGCAGTTCTATGCCAATTTCTTGGTG
>DOVB01000193.1:430-5169 GCA_003520285.1 Halieaceae bacterium | reverse complement strand
CCCAAATCTCTGCAATAATCGGCTAACCGCCCGGCAGCGCCAGCCTCGCAGATAACTCGGGGAGCAGTGGCAAACTGAAAGTCACTCATGACTAATCCCCAGTGGTAAGAATCACCTTGCCTCGTGCACGTCGTTCGGTCATACACTCAAAAGCCGCCTGATAATCGCTCAGAGCAAAGCTCTCGGTGACCTGCGGGTTGAGCACTTTATTTTCGAACAACCCCCACAGCTCAGCCACGTTCTCGAGATGCAGTTTGGGCTCTTCGGTAACAAAACGCCCCCAGAAAACACCCACGATGGCACAGCCTTTTAGCAAAGCGAGATTGAGAGGAATCTTAGGAATTGGGCCACTGGCAAATCCGACCACCAAATAACGTCCATTCCAAGCCATATTCCTGAGCGCCGGCTCTGCAAAATCACCCCCGACTGGGTCATAGACAACATCAACACCGCGCCCATTGGTCATGGTTTTTAACACTGATTTCAGATCTTCCTTAGAATAGTTGATCACTTCGTCAGCGCCCAGCGCCTTACAAAACTCGAGCTTTTCGTCTGAGCTCGCCGCAGCAATCACTTTAGCGCCCATCCACTTGCCCAACTCGATCGCAGTTGAACCAACACCGCCGGCAGCACCCATAACCAAAAGTGTCTCACCGGGCTGTAACTGCGCTCGCTGCTTTAGGGCGTGGTGCGAGGTAAAGTACGTCATGCTCACACCGGCTGCCTGCTCGAAGCTTAACCCGGGCGGCATTGGGAAAACCGCATGACCGAGTGCCGCCACACGTGAAGCAAACCCGCCTGTCTGGATCATACAAATTACGGCATCACCGGGCTTAACATGAGTTACGCCGGCGCCAACTTCAGCCACGATGCCGGCACACTCGCCACCGGGAATAAACGGGAGTTGCGGTTGAAACTGATACTTACCCTCGATAATCAAAACGTCGGGGAAATTTAATCCAGCGGCTTTAATGTCGACCAGCACTTCACCGTCACCACAGACTGGATCAGCCCAGTTGTCTTCGTAACATAACGAGGTTGCCGGACCCAAAGTTTTACACACCACTGCCTTCATAAATTTCCCCTCTGCTAATTAATAGACTTCGAACAAGCCCGCCGCGCCCATACCGCCGCCAACACACATTGTGATAACCACGTATTTAACGCCGCGTCGCTTGCCTTCGATCAAGGCGTGCCCAATCATGCGCGAGCCACTCATGCCATAAGGGTGGCCAATAGAGATGGCGCCACCGCTGACATTCAGCTTGTCGTTATCGATACCAAGCTTATCGCGGCAGTACAATACCTGCACCGCAAACGCCTCGTTCAATTCCCACAAACCGATATCGTTAACGCTGAGACCGTGTTGCTTGAGCAGTTTGGGCACTGCAAAAATAGGACCGATACCCATTTCGTCGGGCTCACAGCCTGCGACGGCAATCCCGCGGTATGCACCAAGAGGCTCGAGACCGCGCTGTTCCGCCAGCTTAGAATCCATAATCACTTGAGCTGATGATCCATCCGACAGCTGCGATGCATTACCTGCCGTAATAGTGCCGCCCTCTATCACAGTTCGTAGGCCAGACAGACCTTCAAGGGTCGTGGCTCTTACACCTTCATCAGCGCTGACTGTACCTTCTGCTGTAGACTGCTCACCCGTCTCTTTATTCCAGACGATGCGCTCGCAAGTCACTGGCACCAGCTCAGCGTCATAGCGCCCTTCGGCGTAGGCCTGCGCAGTTCGCTGCTGTGATTGAAAACCATACTCATCCATCGCGTCGCGAGAGATACCGTAGCGCTTAGCAACAATCTCTGCAGTTTGAAGCATGGGCATGTGGATATTTGGCGCCATCTTCATGAGCTCTTCATCGACCATACGGTGCAGATTCATGTGCTCATTCTGCACCAGCGAGATCGACTCGAGACCACCACCAACCACGACCGACATACCGTCATCAATGATCTGCTTGGCACCAGTCGCCACTGCCATTAATCCTGACGAACACTGTCGATCAATCGTCATCCCGCTCACAGTAACGGGTAAGCCCGCACGAAGCGCGATCTGACGTGCAATGTTAGTGCCGGTGGCGCCTTGCTGAAGCGCTGAACCCATGATGACATCTTCGATTTCTGAGGGGTCGATACCCGCGCGTCTGACCGCTTCGGCGACCGACGCTGCGCCTAAGCTCGCGCCACCCAGATTATTAAAACCGCCGCGATACGCCTTGGCGATCGGGGTGCGAGCCGTGCTCACAATAACTGCTTCTCGTTGACTCATAACTGCTTACTCCAAAGGAATGCCGAGGCCTGACGCCGCTGCCATAACGAATTTAAGGGTTTGTTCACCACCTGCTTTGAGCTCTCGCACGCTGTTGAAATCATTAATCTGATCCCAGTTAGCCGCAATTCCCTCAGGTGTTTGATCTTCCGGGGGCAACCACATGCCCTCGGTTTCAACGACTTTAGCGACGGCATAACCACCCGCACCAGCGCTCAGTATCGTTCTGTTAGGTCCTTCTTTTGACACCATGAACAGTACCGCAGGCGTTACTGTCTCAGGGGTCAGCAAGTCGAAAGCTTCTCCTTGAATCAGACCTTCAGTCATTCTTGTGCCCGCAGTAGGTGCCAGAGCATTGACATGAATGTTGTACTTCGCGCCCTCGAGCACGAGCGTGTTCATCATGCCAATCACACCCATTTTTGCCGAACCGTAGTTGGTTTGGCCAAAATTACCGTATAAACCGCTAGAACTGGTGGTGACAACGATTCTGCCATACGCCTGATCGCGCATAATGTCCCAACATGCTTTGGTGCAGTTCACGCTACCCATCAAGTGGACATCTACAACCAAACTGAAGTCTTCAAGAGATCCCTTAGCAAAACTCTTGTCGCGCAGAATACCGGCATTATTGACCAGGATATCAATCCGGCCCCAGCGCGCCATCGTATCGGCTACCATCTGTTCGACTTGAGCATAATCGGCAACGTTGGCACCGTTCGCCATCGCTTCTCCACCAGCGGCTTCGATCTCCGCTACCACGGCCTTTGCAGCATCACTGGAACCACCACTGCCGTCTACCGAACCACCCAGATCATTGATGACCACTTTTGCACCGCGAGCAGCCAGCGCAATCGCGTGTGATCGACCGAGTCCACCACCGGCACCGGTGACGATAGCCACCTGTCCATCGTAACGAATTGTCATTCCTTCCTCCTTTAAAATAATGAATCAGCCTTATCGCAAGCGCAGATTAAGCGGTAACGACCATACCCAGCCACTCGGCAATCAGTGCTGGCGTTTCCTCACCTTCAATCTCGACCGAAACCGCCTGCTTGGTCACAAAACGTCCGCCATCTTTCGCTTCGATACTCACAATTTGGCTTCTCGCACGGACCCTTTTCCCCGCGCGCACTGGTGCTAAGAATCGAATTTTGTCGAAACCATAATTAATGCCCATCACCACACCTTCAGGGGCGATAGCGTTCTCTTCACACATCTTGACCAACAGCGACAAGGTCAAGAAACCGTGCGCGATTGTACCGCCAAAAGGGGTCGCTGCCGCTCGCTCTTCATCGAGATGAATGAACTGAAAATCTTCGGTGCAATCAGCAAATTGATTGATGCGATCTTGGGTCACCTCAATCCACGCACCGGGTTCAAAGGTATGTCCTGCGTAAGAGGTAAACTCCTCTTTTGGAACGACCATAACTGCCATACTCACTCTCCTGATTTACTATCTGGTTGATTTTCAATGCAACGGGGTTACCCATCAGCCATCTCTAAAAGTCGCGTTGGGCGCATCGGCCTGCATATATTTGCGCAACTCGTGGCGTCCGACCACCATGCGATGCACAGCATCTGGACCATCCGCCAATCGCAAGGTGCGAAGCCCCTTATACATGCCCGCTAAGGGTGTATCCTGCGACACACCCAGACCACCAAACATCTGAATAGCATCATCGACGATTTGGAGGACGGCATTGGGTACCGTTGTTTTAATCATCGAAATCCAAATTCTGGCTTCTTTAGGATCGATATTATCCATCAACCAAGCCGTTTTTAAGGTCAATAAACGGTTCATCTCAATCGCCATTCGCGCGTTGGCAATGATATCGACGTTACCGCCCAGCTTAGCCAGTGGACGACCAAAAGCAGTTCTTGAAACAGCTCTTTCACACAGCAGCTGCAAGGCTTTTTCGGCAGCACCCAAAGCGCGCATACAATGGTGAATACGGCCTGGCCCTAGGCGACCTTGTGAGATCTCAAAACCACGCCCCTCGCCCAAAATAATATTGTCTTTGGGGACTCGAACGTTGTTAAAGCGCAGGTGCATATGACCATGCGGCGCATCGTCCTCGCCGAAGACTGTCATTGGACGCAGCATTTCAACACCAGGTGTAGAGGTCGGCACCAAAATCTGTGACTGTTGCTGGTGAGTCGGCGCATTAGGGCTAGTTTTCACCATCACAATCATAATTTTGCAGCGCGGATCACCGGCACCCGAGATCCAGTGTTTCTCACCATTGATCACCCACTCATCGCCATCTAAAACCGCATTGGTCGAGATATTGGTCGCATCCGAAGACGCCACGCCGGGCTCTGTCATGGCGTAAGCAGATCTGATTTCACCATTCAGCAGTGGTTCGAGCCACTGGGCTTTCTGAGCTTCGGTGCCATACTTGTGGAGCACTTCCATGTTGCCGGTATCTGGCGCGGCGCAATTAAAGACTTCTGCGCC
>DOVB01000193.1:0-201 GCA_003520285.1 Halieaceae bacterium | reverse complement strand
TGCTCGATAAACGTCTTCACACTGTGCAACAGCGGCTCTAGTCTTTCTGTAATCCCCAAATCCATACTCTTCCCTCTTTTATTGCTGAGCTATTAAAGTGTCGGTATAAAACTGTTTCAACTCTCGTTTAAAAATCTTACCCGTCGCCGTTCGGGGCAGCTCACCATCATGCACCCAAACGTAAGCGGGCTGTTTAAAGGC
>DOVB01000119.1 GCA_003520285.1 Halieaceae bacterium | reverse complement strand
TGTCAATCGCGCGAGCAACCTGGCTCGAATCGAGATCCAAGGGCATACCCAGCTCACTCAGAACATCGGAACTCCCGCTCGAACTGGACACCGAACGATTGCCATGTTTAGCGACACTAGCACCACCGGCTGCAGCGACAATGCTCGCTGCGGTCGAAACGTTAAACAAGTGGGCGCTGTCACCCCCTGTGCCCGCCAAATCAACCAGCGGCTGACTGTGAGTCTCAACCGGACTCACCAGATCGCGCATCACTTGGGCTGCCGCGGTAACCTCTGTCACGGTCTCGCCTTTCATTCGAAGCCCCATTAACAAGGCACCTATTTGAGCATCCGTTAAATCGCCCGACATCATCTGCATCATGATTGCGCGCATAACGTCGTAGCTCAGATCACGTCCTTCCGCGACTTCCTTAATTACCTCTTGGATTGTCATGAGACCTCCTGTAAGGCCAAAAAATTGTTCAATAGGTCGTGGCCGTGCTCAGTCAGAATTGACTCTGGATGGAATTGAACACCTTCTATGGCAAATTGTTTGTGGCGGAAACCCATGATTTCATCTACCTCGCCCTGATCTGTCTGGGTCCAAGCAGTTATTTCAAGACAAGAGGGTAGCGTAGGCTGATCCACGACCAAACTATGGTAGCGGGTTGCCGTGAAGGGCGAGGGTAAGTCTGCGAATACTCCCATACCGGTATGATGTATCGGCGATGTCTTGCCGTGCATTACCGCTTTTGCACGCACTACGTGGCCCCCAAAGGCCTGGCCGATACTCTGATGTCCAAGACAAATACCAAGCATAGGTATCAGACCCGCGAAGGTTTTGATGACCTCTAGTGATACACCAGCTTCATTCGGCGTACATGGCCCCGGCGAAATCACGATCCGCTCGGGCTGCAGTGCCTTAATTTGCTCGATAGTGAGCTCATCGTTGCGCACCACGTGAACATCGGCTCCGAGCTCGGCAAGATATTGCACCACGTTGAACGTAAACGAATCATAATTGTCGATCATCAGCAGCATGTCACAGCCTTCCTAAACATGGCCACACCGCTTGCGGAGCGGGGCCTTAACCGAGCGAGCCACCCCCTGAGGGCAGCCCGTTTCACATCAGTATTGAATCTATGGTAGCGGTTTATTTCACCGAGGCCATCGACGCAGCACGGAGCATGGCGCGCGCCTTGTTCAGAGTTTCTTTCCACTCTAACTCGGGCACCGAGTCTGCCACCACACCCGCACCCGCTTGGATATAGAGCGTCTTATTCTTAATCACCGCAGTGCGGATCGCAATTGCAGTATCCATGTCACCAGACCACGCCAGATACCCTACCGCGCCACCATAGACGCCTCGCTTGACGGGTTCTAGTTCGTCAATAATTTCCATTGCGCGCACCTTGGGTGCCCCCGACAAGGTCCCAGCAGGCAAAGTCGCACGTAAGACATCGATGGGAGAGAGCCCCTCTTTCAGAGTGCCGGTGACGCTAGAGATAATATGCATCACATGACTGTAGCGCTCTATCACCATGTTGTCTCGCAATTGCACCGAACCGGTCTGAGCAATTCTGCCGACGTCATTGCGACCCAGATCGATCAGCATCAGGTGCTCTGCAATCTCTTTAGGATCATTCCGAAGCTCTTCTTCCATGGCGAGATCTTCTAACTCGGTAAGCCCTCGTTTACGGGTGCCAGCCATAGGCTTCACCGTGACCTCTTGATCTTCAACACGAGCCAGAATCTCGGGAGACGAGCCGACGATATAAAAATCATCGAGATCTAAAAAGTACATATACGGTGACGGATTCAAATTACGAAGCGCTCGATATAAATTGATAGGCGGCTCTTCGAATGGCAGATTCATGCGCTGGGAAGGGACGACTTGCATCACATCACCGGCTAACACATAACTCTTAATCTTGCGTACGGCAGCCTCGAACTCTTGCCTCGAGAAACTGAAGTTGGCGCTGCGTTCGCTATCGTCGGCCTGCTCTGGCCGCAACCGGATTGGGGGCAGCACTGGCAGCTCGCTCGGGAGACGCCCCTCGATCTCACTCAGTCGCCCTAAAGCTTGATCATAGGCATCGTCGCAGGCTGTATCGACGTTAACAATGACGGTCAGAGTGCCAGCCAGGTTATCAAATACCAGCACCTCTTCTGAAACCATCAGCAAAATATCGGGGTTGCCCATATCATCTTGGGGGACCGACGACCCCAGTCGCTTCTCGACGTAGCGCACGGTATCGTAGCCGAAGTAGCCTACCAGACCGCCATGAAAAACAGGCAGACCGGAGACGGGCGCGCTCTTGAATTGCAACCTGAACTGATCAATATCCGCCAAGGGATCCGCCGAGGTCCACTGCCTGAGCACAGCGTCATCTCTGTATTCTTCGATCTGCTCGTTGCGCACCACCAAACGGTGTTTACAAGGCAACCCAATAATAGAATAGCGACCCCATTTCTCGCCGCCCTGAACCGATTCGAACAAATAAGAGTACGGCCCTTGTGCCAGCTTTAAATAAGCCGTTAAGGGAGTTTCCATATCTGCCAGATAAGTGGCTGCCACAGGGACTCGCTGATAACCCTCGAGGCAAAACCGGTCAAATTGCGCGCGGCTAATAGGCGATACAATCTCAGTCATCGGTTTGCCAAAGCCAACCGCATGTCAGCAATTGCGGCCGCGTAATCAGGCGCATTAAAAATAGCAGATCCAGCGACGAACATATCAGCGCCAGCTCTGGCGATGTCGGCGATATTAGCTGCCGATACCCCGCCATCGACTTCTAAGCGAATATCAAACCCGGAATCATCAATCAGCTGTCTCACCTCAGCACACTTGTCGAGGGTCGAAGGAATAAATGATTGGCCACCAAACCCGGGGTTAACTGACATCAGCAACACCAGATCCAGCTTATCCATGACATAGCGCAGGCAGTCGGGATTCACATGAGGATTAAGCACTAAACCTGCTTTACAGCCAGCGGCCCGTATCGCACTGAGCGAGCGATCGACATGAATAGAAGCATCTGGATGAAACGTAATATAACTGGCCCCAGCATCTGCGAACTGCTTGATGAGATCATCGACAGGGCTGACCATTAAATGCACATCTATTGGCGCAGTGATGCCATAGTTGCGGAGTGCCTTGCAAACCATGGGCCCAATAGTGAGATTGGGCACGTAGTGGTTGTCCATGACATCGAAGTGAACGACATCAGCGCCGGCTGCTAATACGGCATCGACTTCCTCGCCAAGGCGGGCAAAATCGGCTGACAGAATCGACGGTGCGATCAAAAAAGGTTCCAAAATTCACCCCACACACGAAAAACCTTAGTTTACCGCGTTCAGTCGCAACTGACACGCTCAGAAAGGCTTTTCTCTAGGTCTTGTAAGCGCTCAGGAGTCCCAATATCGCACCAAGCCCCCCGGAATCGCTCGCCAAACACAAGACCCTGATCAATGGCGTGCTCTAGCACTGGCCGCAAGGGCCTCGCACCAGGCGCCCAAGCTTGAAATAGCTTAGGGCTAAACAGCCCGATACCGGCATAGGTAAAACCAAACCGATCCCCTTCTAATAAGCGGCGAAGTGAACCGTTGGGATTCAGCCCAAAATCACCACTCGGATGATGGGAGGGGTTGGATACCATGATCAGTGATGCCAGCGCATCTGGTGGCAGTCGCACCCATGGGAAGGGCTGATAATCACACCAGACGTCGGCGTTAATCACCCAGAAAGGCGCGTCACCGAGCATTGGAAGCGCTTGAATAATGCCACCTGCAGTCTCGAGACGATTCTGTTCGTAAGAATACTGAATCGACAATCCGAATCGTGAACCGTCACCGCAGTAATTCTGAATCTGATCGCCTAAGTAAGACACATTGATGACCACATCTGTAAAACCCATCACTGCGATCTTTTGCAGCTGGTGGCCGATTAGGGGCTCACCCAAGAGCGATAACATCGGCTTCGGTACATCCCGTGTCAGCTCACCCATCCGCTCACCGCGTCCCGCCGCCAGGATCATCACCTTCATCGGACGTACCATGCTTGTTGCATGAGCGCAGGCTCTACCACGCGGCGCCAACAAGCGATAAATGGCGCAATCTCTGAATGGTCGGCGTACAGCGAGAACACCTCGTCGATATACGCAAGCACTCGCGGCAAATCGCCCAAATACTGCGACTTACCGTCTCTTAGATGCAATCGGGCAAAGACGCCTAAAACTTTTAAATGACGCTGCAAACCTATCCAGTCAAACCACTGCACAAGAATCGTATCACTGCCCGCTTGCGATCGCTCGGGCAAGCTATCGTGCAGTGTTCGCAACCACTGAAGGACCCGCGGCCGCGGCCAACGACAGTAACAATCCTTAAACAATGAGACCCAGTCATAACAGAGTGGTCCGATTAGGGCATCTTGAAAATCAATCACCACGAGGTCGGCATCACGAATCATTAGATTGCGCGAATGAAAATCGCGATGCACCAGAACTCGCGGTTGTTCTAGCGCCTGTACGATCAAGAATTCATGTAACCGCGTTTGGGCAAGCGTAAATTCTGTATCCAAGCTCAAATCAAGCAAACCCCGCAAAAACCACTGCGGACACACATCCAACTCAGACTGCAAAGTGTCCCGATCATACTGTGGCAAGTTCGATGCTTCGGTGTCTGCACCCGCCAGCGCTCGGAGTGCGGGCATCGCTTTGGTGTACCAATAATCAACTGACTCAGCCGTTAAATCACTCAGTAATACCTGATCCCCGGCGTCTTCTTGGAGCGATAGTCCTGCTGCTTGGTCGCTCGCAATCAGGGTCGGTATCCGAACACCGGCGCGCTGCAAGGTCTCTGCCACCGCAACAACTTTAGCAGTGACATCGGGTTCCGCACTCGCGTCGGCGATGATGAAAGATCCGTCAGGCGTCAGCAGACGACTGTATTGGCGCGCACTGGCATCACCAGCCAATACGACCTGGCGCACTTGTGCTGGCGGCACCCCCAGAGCAGTGGCTGCCCATTCAATCATTGCTACTTTGGTTGTTGTCACACCTGATCTCTCAAATAAACTCAGACAAGCTAGGCCGCTTGTTTTATCATGCAGACCTTAGCATGACGATAGTAATTGGCAATCATGGTGTTGAACGGATCACTGAAATATGCGCTTTGTGCTGCTCTAACAGGCGCCCTCGTGGCCATCACAAATGCAGAATCAGCCCTCGCTCAAACATCAGACTCCGGTCAGCCCGATCTCTCGCTTTATCGTTGCCAGCCCTCGGAAGACAACTCAGGCTGGACCTGTGCGGCCTTTAAAGAAGCCCCCTCAGCTAACCCTGCCTCCGGTCTCCCGCGATCACCTAAGCCGTCAGCCCCGAGAAGCAAGGATTCAACCAAAGCGAATAGCCGCCCAATTGCTCAGTTGGCCGAGACGCAATCGCTCCAAGCTGCAGAACTCGATTGGCGGCCGATCGAAACCCTATCGCCTGAGCAGCGCACACGTAACTGTGTTCTTTGCCAGGGCCAATTCATTGCGCCCGCAGTAGCGACTGCTGAACCCAATGATTCAGATGACATCCGAGCCAGTGCCGATCAATCAGAATCGACTGCCACCGGCTCTATCTTAACCGGCAACGTGCGACTCACCCAGGCAAACCGAGAGATTCGAGCAGATCAGATTAGTATCGAGTCGGACAGCGATACCCTTGACCTTACCGGCAATATACAAATCCGCGAACCGGGCTTACTGTTGGTGGGCAGTAGTGCCGTGATGGCGCGTGCCAATCAATCAGCGCTATTAAGCGATGCCAGTTTTGTTTTGCACGAACAAGGCCTTCACGGGTCGGCCAAGACCTTGCAACAGGCATCCGATGGCCGAGTCACCATCAATGGCGGCAGTTTGAGCTACTGCGCTCCCGACGATGAGACCTGGGCGATTCACGCCGATCAGTTCGTAGTGGAAACCAACAGCGGCATGGGGACAGCGGATGGCGCCCAGCTTCGGGTCAAAGATACCACCGTGCTGCTCCTGCCACGATTTAGTTTTCCGGTAGGTGACCAGAGAAAATCTGGCCTGTTGTGGCCCAGTATCAGCAATGACTCAGTCAATGGCGCAACGATATCGCAGCCTTTCTATCTGAATTTGGCACCCAATTATGACCTGCTCTACACACCGACCTTGCTGCAAGAAAGAGGCCTGCACCAACAACTGGCCATGCGCTACTTAGGCCAACGCGGTGATGAGTGGGCGGCAGAAATCGGCTATCTCGACAACGATAACCTGGGCACAGCGGGCCAAGCCGCTGGCAACAACCGCTGGCATCTGGCCCTTGATCAAGAAGCGCAATATAACGATTTCTGGTCGTCGAGCCTCACCATTGATGCCGTTAGCGACCCAAACTATCTTCGGGATATCGATGCCAGCAAAATTACCAGCCGCTATCAGGACCAATTAGCGAAAGAGGGTTACCTTCAATTCGAAACTGAGCACCTCAGCGCACGACTGGCGGCCCGGAAGCTTGACGCCCTAGCCTTAGATTTTGAGAACGGCTACGCCATCGAGCCACAACTTGATCTGCGCTATCGAGCCCAAGAGGGAATGCTGCAACCCATCTTAGCGACTCAATACACTCAATTCTCGCACCAGGATCCAACGCAACTGCAGGGTTCGCGCTGGTACAGCGAGGCGGGACTTGGTCTCGAGAAACGCTGGCAATCGGGATTCATAAGCCTGCAAGGAAGTCGCCAATCACTCCGCTATAGCTTCGATTCGGGCTCAATCCAGCGCCTTGATTATGATACGAATTCAGGCCAAAGATGGGTGCTTGATGGCAGCATTGTGCTAGATCATGAATCTGGCCACACCTCGCTCCAACCCAGAATGTATTATGTTCACAGCGACGAAGAGCGCTCTCTTGAGACCCCGCTGTTCGACACTAAAGCGTATGCCATCACGACGCGAAGCTGGTTGCGTGATCGCTTGGTCAGCAGCAACGATCGACTCAGCCAAGAGCATCGAGTGACGCTAGCACTCGACCTTGATCACACGACTGCTGAGTGGCAACTGCAAGGACAATTGGCCTATTTGAAACTGCTCGATCCATTAGATGCGAGTTCGGTCAGTGCCCAGCCGCTCTACCGAGGCACTGATTTTATCGGGCTGCATGCAAAAGCCACCTGGGAACCTGGATTAAGTGCGTCTCTCGACTTGGTGGGTGACGCGGAGTCAGGTGCTGTGCTCAACCAGTTTGCACACCTGCAATGGCGTAACACTGACGATTCCAGTATCGCCTTGGGATACTCTAAGAACGAGCACCGCAGAAACACAGAACAATGGCATTTATCAAGTGCCTACCGCCTGCGAGACAACCTGCGCTTTTTAATTGCGGCCAATGTAGACACGCGGCACAATGCCCCTCTTGAAGCGCTAGTTGGGCTTGAGTACGAGAGCTGTTGCGTTCGGGTAAGAGTGGTTCACAGCCAATATGAAAGTGCGCCGAACGGATTCTATTTCCAAGATGAATCCAGCTGGCGAACGGAACAACAGACGCAAATAGAAGTCTCACTAAAAGGCTTAGGTGGCTTCGGTCAATCGATCGATGCGACACTGAATGAATTAATTAGAGGTTTCAATGAAACGAGTTATTAGCATTGTCAGCAGTTTAGTGCTGAGCTGCGCCATTCCGGTCGCGTTTGGCGCGGTCGAGATATTAGACAAAGTTATCGCAGTGGTTGATGACGATGTCATTATGGATAGCGAGCTGCAAGAGCGACTCACAGCGGTTAAGAATAATATTGCCCTGCGCAATGTCGAAGCACCACCGGAAGATGTGCTGATTCGTCAGACCCTTGATCGACTCATTCTAGAGAGTATCCAGCTGCAAATGGGCTCACGCTAT
Organism: Halieaceae bacterium; assembly: GCA_003520285.1. Lineage (GTDB taxonomy): Bacteria > Pseudomonadota > Gammaproteobacteria > Pseudomonadales > Halieaceae > Aequoribacter. The sequence continues at coordinate 309 of DOVB01000119.1, read as the reverse complement.
GGGATTCGCATCGAAGAACAACAAATGGCAACCGCCATTGGGCGGTTAGCGGGTCAAAATGGTCTAACGCCTGAGCAGTTTATCGCTCAACTCGAGGCCTCGGGGGGATCCTACGCGGATCTGCGCGACAACATTGGTCGTGAAATGATCATTCAGCGGGTCCAGTCCGGTAATGTCAATCAGCGGATCGAGATCAACGCCGCCGAGATCGACGCATTTCTGAAGACCAGTGACGGTGAAGAGCTCATTCAGCCGGTGTATCGATTGTTACATGCACGCCTCGACGTGCCCGAAACGCTTGATTTCGAA
>DOVB01000088.1 GCA_003520285.1 Halieaceae bacterium | reverse complement strand
CGCTCAAGCCGGCGCGTCAGCATATCTCGATTCAGTTCATTATCTTCGACGATCAATAAGGTGGTCATAGCGTATCCTCTGACCAGTCTATGGCGAATATATTGATCGGATGTTCGATACCTTTCAGGCTATGGGCCCCTCGTGTGTCTAGTTTAAAGCGCTGCGTTAATGCGTCTTTTGTGGTTTCGGCTACCAATAGTTCATTGGGACCGCATAAATCTTCAATGCGCGCGGTGACGTTCATGGGCGAGCCCACAAAGCCGTATTTGGCTCTTCGGTCTGACCCTATGTTGCCCGCAACAACGCGGCCAGTATTTATGGCGATACCTGTAGTGATGTTGGGGAGTTGGCGCGTCTGATTGGTCGCGTTAACAGACGCGACTGCCCGCTGCATCGCGATCGCGCAGTGAACGGCGTTATCAGCATGCGCTTCGTCGGCTTTCGGTGCGCCAAAAACGGCCAAAATCGCGTCTCCTAAGAACTCATCGATGGTGCCGCGATGGCTCATAATAATCTCGGTCATGGTGCCAAGATATTCGTTCAAAAGAGAGACTACCTGTTCAGGTTCTAGCTCGGAGCATAATTGGGTGAAACCCCTAATATCCGCCATGAGAATAGAGACCTCGCGCAGATCACCGCCTAACTTGAGTCCTTCCGGTTTCTCTAGAATGTCAGCCACAATGTCATCGGTTAAGTAGCGACCGAAGGTTGCGCGGATAAAAGCCTCTCGTTGCTCCAACTGATTCAAATAGAGACTCTCTTTGTCGTGCCAGCGCTTTCTTTCAATACCGGCCTTAATGCGAGCCTGCAGTAGTACTGAATTGAATGGTTTGAACAGGTAGTCATCGGCGCCCAGCTCGATACACTCGAGAACGCTGTTCACGTCTTGCTCACCTGAGATCACTATGACTGGAATAGAGCGGAGGATTGGATCTGATTTTAGGGTGGTGAGCACCGTTTTGCCGTCGATCTCGGGCATCGATAGGTCAAGGAGCACGATATCCACCGCAGTCGTTTCGAGTTGTTTGAGAGCGTCACGTCCATTGTGTGCAGCGTGTACGGTATGCCCCGATCGTCCGAGCACACTCTTCAGTAGTTCGGTATTGTCAGCATGATCGTCGACGGCAAGAATGACCCCTGTCAGTGTGGTACTGCTCGTATAGTGGGTGAGACTAGTGCGGCGAAGGTCTGAAGTTGGGAGTTCACTGTAGGCTCTAATTGCTTTTATCAGAAGTGCGGCAGCTTCACAAAAGCCGGCGGCTTGATCCAGAGCACAAAGTTCTTCGGTGAGTAGTTCGGCATAACCACAGGCACTGGTATAGGCATTCAGTTGATCATGTCTGGTTAGCGCGGATGTGGATTCTTCCGTGATAGCTTTCAGGGCATCCAGCAGTAAACCGCACTCTTGAGTGAGCCCGAACGATGCAAGATCGATGGACTCATTGGTCATCAGCGCACTGAGCTGAGAGGCAAGGCTCGTGGCCAAGACTGGTAGTGAAGATTGCGCTGTCATAATAGACTCGTGTCGACTCGTACTGGGAGTATACCCTTGGTCGCGGGCTCTGGAAAATGTACCATATGGGTGTAAGTGATCTCATTACATTAAGAGAGTGAGGAAACGCTCGAATCGCGGGTGTGCGAATCCTAATCTTTGCGGTAAACTGAATTCGTAGAGGGTTTACCCTAATCGATCGGCGAGGCATTAATGCTAGCAAAAGTAGAACTCTTTCAGGGCTTAAGCAGCGATGAGCTAGCGGCCTTGAGTAAGACATCTTCCGAGCGCTCATTCCCAAAGAACACTGTTGTTATCCACGAAAACGAACCCGCAGATTCGCTTTTCATTATTCTATCCGGCCGCGTGAAAGTGTATTGCAGCGATAAGAGCGGCAAAGAGTTCATAATGAACACCCAAGGCCCGGGGGATTATTTTGGAGAGCTCGCCTTGGTCGATGACTCAGTCCGATCGGCCTCGGTACGAACGGTTGAAAAAAGCGACTTCGTGGTGATCTATAAAGATGACTTTAACGCGGTGCTCGAGTCGCATCCCAATATCGCGCGCAGTCTTATCCGTAATCTGGCTCAGCGTGTGCGCAAACTTACTGCAGATGTGAAAAGCCTGGCGCTGCAGGATGTCTATGGTCGGGTCGCTAATGTGCTCATGGACTTATCAGAGGAGCGGGGCGATGGCACGCTGTTTATTCCAGATAAGCTGACGCAGCAAGATATCGCCGATCGCGTTGGCGCCTCGCGTGAAATGGTCGCTCGTATCCTGAAAGACCTGACTATAGGTGAATACATTCGCTTTGAAGGTCGACACATCATTATTAATACGCGCTTACCCGCCAAGTATTAAGACTCGACCAGTCAATCAGCCACGACAAAGTCGAACTCACCATCCTTCAGCGTTGCCCTGCCACGTTGCCTCGGCGCCAGCGCTTGTGCCGATGTCAGCACTGCGCCGCCCTCATCTCGAAGTATCGCGTAACCGCGCTCGACGGTATTCAAAGGGCTGAGAGTGTGCAGCATCTGGGCGGCGCGACTCAATCGAGACTCGGCATCCGACATTAAGCGCCGCTGGGCGCGCTCCAAACGCTGTGACAACTGATCGAGAGCGCCAGAAGAAGCCGCCAAGCTCTTTGATGGCGAGTACCAGTGCACTTGTCGATTTAATTGCAACAGCGTTGACCGTTTATCTTGCACTAGGCGTTGCTGCGCAGTGACCAAGCGGAGCTCAAGTTCATCGAGACGTTGCGCCCGTTGTTCGAGTAACTCTCCAGGATGGCGCAACCGCGCGCTGAGGTGGCGACAGTGCGCCCTGTGCTGCTCAATCACGCGCTCACAAGCGCGTTGTAGTTGTATTCGAGTTTTAAGCAGAGACTCAACCAGCGTGGCTTGATCCGGCGAGATCATTTCAGCGCCTGCCGACGGAGTGGGCGCGCGAGCGTCTGCAACCCAATCGCAGATGGTGAAGTCGGTTTCATGCCCTACGGCACTGAGCGTTGGAATGGGATAGGCGGCAATGGCTCTGGCCAGTGACTCATCATTGAATGCCCATAAATCCTCGAGCGAGCCGCCACCACGGGACAGCACGACAAGATCTAGAGGTGCGGTTTGATGGTAGGCTTCAAGACGCTGCAGAGCGTGTAGCAATTGTTCGGGGGCCTCTTGTCCCTGTACTGGGGAGTCGGCAACAATGACTTCTAGAGCGGGCCATCGGCGTGCAAGCACGGTCAAAATATCGTGGAGTGCAGCTCCCTTGGTTGATGTGATCACGCCAATCCTACGACGCGCCACTGGCAGCGGTTGCTTGCGGGAGGTCTCAAATAACCCCTCGCTTTCCAGCCGCGCTTTGAGTGTTAGGAAGGCGAGTTGCAGGTCGCCGGTTCCGGCCGGCTCGATATAATCCCCGACCAGCTGGAATTCTCCCCGGCCCTCGTATAGCGATACCTTGGCTTTTAGCCTTACCTGATCTCCTTGTTTGGGACGATACCGAAGAAACTGATTACGGCCCTTGAACAGCGCACAGCGCACCTGCGCACGATTATCTTTGAGAGTGAAATACCAATGGCCTGAACTGGCGCAGGTGAAGTTGGAGATTTCGCCGACGACCCAGATAATGTCGAAATGGCTCTCGAGTAGCTGTCGTGC
>DOVB01000109.1 GCA_003520285.1 Halieaceae bacterium | reverse complement strand
AAAGTCGACACCGACAGAACTGAGTGCAAGAGGATGACAAAGGGGTATGAGATCACTGCATTTCTTGGCGGCCTGAATTCCCGCAACGCGGGCAGTAGCGAATACATCCCCTTTCGGAACAGTCGAGTCGCGCAGGGCTTGCTCTACCCGTGAGGGCAATCGCAATACTGCTTGCGCAACCGCTTTGCGCTGTGAAGATTGCTTGCCAGCAACATCGACCATGGTCGCACGACCAAAGGCATCGAGGTGGGTTAACTCGGACATACCGCTTCTCCTAACCAGGGGCCGACGGCCCGCAAACACGACAGTCTGCTAGACAGCTTACCGAAACACTGATTTGATTCAAAGACCAGGTATCCAAGCACACCAGATCCGTTCCATAATCCCCGAGCACAGCGCGCAGCACTTGTACTGCCCCTAACACCCCGATAGTTCCAACGCTGGGACTCAATACACCGAGACGTTCACAGCCTTCATTTTGATCACTCAGTTCCGGTAGCCAACAGCCCAAGCAGGCTGAATCATCACGCCACCCTCGGGCCATAAACAAACGCCCCTCTGTGCCAATCGCAGACAGGTATAACAGAGGAACATGATGTTGTACCGAGTAACGGTTTAGGAAGTGCGCTACTGTCACTGAATCGGTCGCATCCACCAGAATATCGAATTGACCCAAGGTGTCGATGAGATCTTCGATACGACCATCACATGCTTGAATATCGACGTCCGGACACTGCAAGGTTAATTTTTCTGCCACCACAGTGACTTTAGATCGCCCCAGATCAGCGTCAGTCAACAGCACCTGCCGCGGGAGATTGTGCAGCTCGACCTGATCGTAATCGACCAAGGTCAAATGGCCCACCCCACTGCTTGCCAAATAGAGCGCCACAGGGTTACCGATCCCACCCATACCGACGATCAGCACTTTGGCATCGAGAAATGCTCGTTGGCCGATCAAATCGACTTGCGGGACCAGCAACTGCCGACTAAAGCGAAACAGCTGCTGATCAGATAACACGCCCTATCCTCGGCTAGTTAGCAAGCCGCTAAGGCTTCACTGATTCTAATCTTGATGGCTTCGAGGTCACCCACTCCCTCGATTCTATGATATTTCGGTGCATCAGGACCCGTCATAGACTGATAGAAACCAACCAGTGGTGCGGTTTGCTGGTGATACACAGATAAACGTTTACGAACTGTTTCTTCGCGATCATCGTCCCGTTGCACAAGGGCCTCACCGGTCAGATCGTCGCAGCCCTCTCGCGCCGGAGGATTGTGAATTACGTGGTAAATACGACCCGATGCTGGATGTACTCTCCGACCGCTCAGACGGGAGACAATCTCATCATCAGCCACCGCAATCTCCAGTACATGATCAATCGCAACGCCAGCATTCACCAGGGCTTCCGCCTGGGGAATCGTGCGCGGAAAGCCGTCAAACAAGAACCCTCGAGCACAGTCAGGTGCCTGAATTCGCTCTTGCACAAGCCCAATAATAATCTCATCGGAAACCAATGCGCCGGCATCCATCACCGCCTTTGCTTGCAACCCAAGCTCGGTACCCGCCTTCACGGCAGCGCGCAACATATCGCCGGTGGAAATCTGAACCACTCCAAACTGCTCGCAAATAAACTGAGCCTGGGTCCCTTTGCCTGCTCCGGGAGCACCTAACAAAATGATTCTCATAGAAATCCTTGTTCACTGAAGATGCCGACCCGCGAGGGGCGGCAAATACTGTTTAGCCAGACGCGCTAAGATACACAGCCACTTCAAAGACTACAACCCTACCTAATGCTTATATCAACTATGCCCGCGAGAATGCTCGCTCTGCCTCTGTACTTGCTGCTTCGCAGCCGACCAGAGCGCATCGCGCTGCTCGTCAGTGAGCGCCACTGGGCTCAATCCCTGTTGTTCAGCCAATGCAGTATAGGCGCGGACCCGCGCCTCGAATCGCTGATTGGCAGCTCGCTGTACTTGTTCCGCGTCGAGCTTCAGATGTCGGGCTAGATTCACACAGCAGAACATCAGATCACCCAGCTCATGCGCTATATCGGCGTGTTTTTCGGGGCTGTCCAGAGCCATTTCAAACTCACATAATTCCTGCTTTAGACTACTGAGCACGGGCGCTAACGCAGACCAATCCAAACCGATTGTACTCGCTCGTTTCTGCAATTTTTGAGCACGCGTGAGAGCCGGCAAACTCACCGGAACATCGTCGAGCACATGCATTTGTAATTTCGTTTCCCGCTCAGCTTGCTTTATTGATTCCCATTGATCCATAACCGCTTCAGTAGCGAAATGGTGCCTTTGAACAGCCCTCAAGTGACCATCAGTGAAGACATGAGGGTGGCGCCTGATCAGCTTCGATACCAACCCATGAACCACCTCACTGAGATCAAAGTGAGCTTGTTCCTGCGCCAACTGGGCATAAAACACAACCTGAAATAAGACATCACCCAGCTCATCACGCATGGCGTCGACGTCACCTGATTCGATGGTTGCAACAAGCTCGTAAACCTCTTCAAGCGTGTGCGGCACAATGCTGTCTGCCGTTTGCTGCAGATCCCACGGGCAGCCTGTCTCTGGGTCACGCAGTCGCGTCATCAAATAGCGCAGATCCTCCCAGGTATAAAATGACTCAGACATGGCTGATATCCTGTGGAATACGTTCCGCCGAAATCACGTTAGGTAATCGCTGTATTTGTTCTAACGCAATATCGAGTACTGCCAAACTTGGCACTTCTAAGAATAAATTCAAAGTCGCCATTTGGGTTCGTCGATCGGTTTGCGTATTGACTGCAATCAGGTTCGCACCTTCTGCGCCCAACTGGTCGGTGACATCTCTCAACAGCCCACGACGGTCGTAGGCGCGGACCTCGATGGTGACCTCTAAACCAGCAATTTGTCCTGCCTCCCAACGGATTTCCACAACGCGGTCGGACGCCATTTCAACGAGTTTAAGCCAGCGTTGACAGTCGATACGATGCACCGATACACCTCGTGTGCGGGTCACAAACCCACCCACTCGATCAGTTTCTAGAGGATTACAACAGCCCGCACGATGAATCCGACCCCGGTGACCAGCCCAGCCTACAAACTGAGAATCAAGAGTTCCCTGATCTTTCTGAACCGAGCTGGTCAGCCGCGCCGCTGAGCTCGGTCCGATCATCGTTTGAGCAACGCCTACGACCCCTTGAGCTGAGAGTTCGCCAGAACCCACCGCGGCATAAAGATCATCGACACTGGCACACTGAACCTTACTTGCTAATCTGGTGTAATCGAGAGCGGTCATCGCCAAGCGCTTAAAGGCTTTATCTAACAAGGCCCTACCGCTGGCGACATTCTCATCTCTGGTTCGCTGTCTGAACCAATTGAGGACTTGTGATCGGGCCCGACTGGATACCATCCAGCGCGCACCTTGCCGCAACCAATCCCGCTTGGGCGAGGCCTCGTCTCCCACTATGATTTGCACTCTGTCACCAGTTTCGAGGGGTGTTGTCAGGGGTACAAGACTACCGTTCACTCGAGCGCCTCGACATCGATGCCCAATTTCGGAGTGCACGTGATAGGCAAAATCGATCGGAGTCGCACCTCGCATTAAATTAATAATGTCGCCTTTCGGGGTAAATACAAACACCCGATCATAATCTGCCCCGAACTGCAGGGTTTCTTTAAAAGCATCCTGATCGCCCGTCTCATCTTGCAGCGCTAAGGCGTGTCTGAGCCACTCTAACTTTTCGTCATACACTGAGAGTTTTCGATGTTTGTCGTTTTGCTTATAACGCCAATGTGCACAAACACCTAATTCCGCCTCATCGTGCATTTCATGGGTTCTGACTTGGACTTCGAGTACTTTACCCTCAGGCCCCACTACCGCTGTATGCAATGAACGATAGCCATTGGGCTTAGGATTAGCGATGTAGTCATCGAACTCATTGGGTATGGTTTTCCAGAGACCATGGATTACGCCTAGAGTGGTATAGCAGTCAGTGGGATTGGGTACCAGTATCCGGATTGCCCTCACGTCATGAACTTGCGAAAAACCGATCCCCTTGCGCTGCATTTTTCGCCAAATACTAAAAATATGCTTCGCGCGACCCGAAGTTTGGGCATCAACACCAGCTTTATTCAGGGCTGTCGATACCTGCTGAGATACACGCTCAACGTAGCGATCCCGCTCTACTCTCTTGCCATCTAACAGACGCGCAATACGCTGATATACACCGGGCGACTCGTAGCGAAAAGAGAGATCTTCGAGCTCCCACTTCAACTGGCCGATACCGAGCCGATGGGCCAGCGGCACATAAAGCCCCGCGGCCTCTTTCGCGATACGGATTCGCCTTTGCGCATCCTCTTTCACCTTGCGCAAAGCACACGTGCGCTCGGCGAGCTTGATCAGCGCAACGCGCACGTCATCGACAATAGCGACCAGCATTTGGCGTAAATTATCGTTGGCCGACTGCGCTTGACCGAGCACCGAGGTATCCGTCAGATTGCTGATATCGCCGACATCGGCCATTTTAAGCACCCCAACAACCAGCTCTGAGGTGACCGCACCAAATTCGCGTCGCACCGCTTCAACACTCAGCCTCTGCTCGCGCACAGCGCGATACAGCAAACCAGCCAGCAGGCCCGCAGCATCAATTTTCAACTCCAAAAGAATCGAGGCAATATCGAGACTATCAGAGACCAGATCCGTGTCTGATGCCCAATCGGCGGCCTCGACCCTCGGACGCTCTTGCAAAGTTTTGAGACGCTCAACCGCCGCTGTAATAGTCGCTAACTCAGAATCACCGAAGCTTGCACCAACGCGACCGAGCCAGTCGGCGAAAAACTCAGCCGAGCCTGGCTCCGCAGTAGCGATATCGCGAACCCTAACCACCGAGTCTACCCATCAAACACACCGGTCGATAAATATCGATCGCCACGATCACAGACGATAGCGACGATAGTCGCATTGCTCACTTGACGACTCAGACGCAATGCACCCGCCATCACGCCACCCGAGCTGACACCACAGAAAATACCTTCCTCTTTTGCCATGCGGCGCATCGTCTCTTCCGCCTCGGTCTGATCAATGTCGTAAATCACATCAACGGTATCAGGCTTGTAAATCGAGGGTAGATAAGCCTCTGGCCAACGTCGAATGCCAGGAATACTGGCCCCATCAGCCGGCTGCAGACCAACAATTTGAATATCGGGATTGACTGATTTAAAGAATCGAGAGCAGCCCATAATGGTCCCTGTAGTGCCCATAGAAGCAACAAAGTGTGTTACCTCGCCATTGGTTTGACGCCAAATCTCAGGCCCAGTTCCCTTAAAATGCGCTGCTGGGTTGTCGGGGTTGCCAAATTGATCAAGCACCTTGCCAACACCTTCAGACTGCAGCCGGAGTGCTAGATCTCTTGCGCCCTCCATTCCCTCTGCTTGGCTCACCTCAATTAATTCAGCACCGTAGGCCGCCATCGCCAGTTTTCGTTCACTGCTCATATGAGAGGGCATTATCAACTTTAATCGATACCCCTTAATGGCCGCTGCCATCGCCAGAGCGATACCGGTATTGCCACTGGTAGCCTCGATCAGCACATCGCCCGGCTGAATATCACCGCGCTCCTCGGCGGCAGTAATCATGTTCATGGCGGGTCTATCTTTGACCGAACCGGCAGGATTATTGCCTTCCAATTTTGCCAGCAGAGTATTGGTGGTGTTGCCCGGCAATCGCTGCAGACGAATTAAGGGGGTCTCCCCAATACAGGACTCTATAGTCGGATAGATTGGCACCGTCTTTCCTCCAGCTGTCGAAAATTGACTTAGACTCGGTGATAAAGCGCAAATGCCAGGGCATACTGCCGCTCGTCACTGATCGTAATACTGATCGTGCTCTGCTGCTCTAACTGCTCCGCCGCACCATTCAACAAATAGGCGACCGGTTTACCGAGTCGATCTGCCAGCACTTCTATATTTTGCCACTGCATCAACCCCCGGAATCCTGTGCCCAAGGCCTTTACAATCGCCTCTTTGGCGGCAAATCTTTTGGCTAAATACGCGACGCAGTACTGTCGATCGGTAAACTGCAGATACTCTGTTGGGGTCAAAATACGCCGCGCAAACCGTTCACCGTGCCGCTGATACACACGATCGATTCGAGCTATTTCTACCAGATCTGTTCCCAGCCCAATAATCACTCAATCAACCCTTACTCGCGCTCTGAACCCAAAAATCTCGGCTTTTGAAAGGTGCCTCGCCAACGTAAGGCAGAAGCAGCAATGCCAGTATCTGCCGCGCCTGTGGACTTTCCCATGCGTTTGGCTCTTGATTCGAAAACGCCAAGGCCCAGTCGCCAGACACACTCTCTCGCCCCTCGGCACCAACACCACGCCACCCTCTACCCGGGATAAATTCATAGCGTTGCGTCGCCTCTAAGGGTCGGCCACTGATGGCATCAATGCTCAAATCAAGATCAGCTCCAAGATGGCAGACAACTTGCCATTCAAACCTCCGCAACGCCAAACGGAGCATCTCAGGTTGGGCCAGCTGGCGCAAGAGCTCGCCATATGCGGCAAAAAGCTCCAGGCACAGGTCAGTGGGCTGAAGCACCCTAAGCAAGAGTTCATTGGCATAACAGGCGCCAAAAAAAGCCTCGCCGACCAGAGGGGTTAATGGCCCAACGTCCTCGACATCGATCAATGTTTTCAGCTCGGAGCGTCCCTGAAAACGGACGACGAGTGGTTGAAAAAGCTGTAAACGCTGGGTATACGAACCACCCGAGCGCTTCCGCTTCGCACCGTTCACCACACATGACAGCTTACCTAAATTGGGCGTCATCAGATCAACTAGCTCGCTGGTCTCTCGGTAAGCGCGTTTGCGTAACACATAGGCCGGCTGCTGTTGCGACTGCGACATGTCTACTCGTTCTCGGTGAATCCGAGTGTTTTCAGCGCGCGAGCATCGTCAGACCAATTCTCTTTGACCTTGACCCAGAGCTTCAGAATGACTCGATGATCAAATAAACGCTCCATATCATGTCTCGCCTCGGTGCCAATGGACTTCATCCGACTACCTGCATCGCCGATCAAGATGCGCTTTTGACTACTCCGCTCAACATAAATAGTCGCATGAATCTCGGTGAAGCGCTCGCCAACATCAAAACACTCTATTGCAACCGTGACAGCGTAAGGCAACTCATCACCGAGCTGCCGAGTAATTTTTTCCCGGACAATCTCTGCTGCCAGAAAACGCGAGCTTCGATTCGTAATTTGATCCGCAGGGAAAAGTGCTTCTCCGATGGGGCTCTCGGCTACTAGAGTTTCAACCAAGCGGCTCACATCAGTGGCCGTAAAAGCCGATATTGGAATAATATCAGCGACGCCCTCGCGCTGTGCCAGCGATTCTATGTAGGGGAGCAGACGGGATTTATCTTTCAGCAAATCAATTTTGTTGACCAGAATAATCAGCTTCGCAGGGTGTTTTTTGACCTGCGTGAAGACCCTCTCATCATCGGCATTCCAATGAGTACGATCGACCACCATACAAATAATATCGGTATCCACCATCGCCTGATTGGCTGCCTGATTCATATACTCATTGAGTGCTTTTTTGTGCGCCGAGTGAATGCCGGGGGTATCAACAAAAACAAGCTGGTAGTCCTCTTCGGTGCGGATACCCAGCAAGGTGTGACGAGTTGTTTGAGGCTTCCTCGAGGTGATACTTAACTTCTGTCCCAGAATATGGTTCAACAGGGTCGACTTCCCCACATTTGGCCTACCCACAATGGCCACCAGTGCGGTCTTAACTTTGGCCTTCGTCACCGCACGCGCTCCAAGACTTTTTGTGCAGCACCCTGCTCGGCTCTGCGACGACTGCTGGCACTAGACGTTTCACACAGAGTCAGCGCAGGAACACGACACTCCACCACAAATACCTTCTGATGATCTTCTCCACGAGTCGTTATCAAGTCGTACTCCGGTAGGGGCAAGCCGCGTCCTTGCAGTATTTCCTGTAATTGCGTTTTGGGGTCTTTGCTGGTTGCATGGTCGGCGTTATCGTTCAACCGCGACTGAAACCACTCTGTGACAACCTGCTTAACACGCTCGAAATCAGAATCTAGAAGAATCGCACCGGCAATTGCCTCGAGCGCATCAGCCAGTATTGAGGCCCGCTGATGACCACCACTTTTGCGCTCGCCGAGGCCCAGTTGAATGAAGTTCCCCAACGCCATTTCGCGAGCAATGACGGCTAGAGTGTCTCCTTTCACTAAACTGGCTCGATGTCGGCTCATCTCACCTTCTGACGCGCTGGGAAACCTTTGGTAAATGGCCTCTGCGACAATATGATTGACGATAGAATCACCCAGAAACTCGAGTCTCTCGTTATTGGTCGAGCCCGCACTACGATGTTTCAAGGCCTGATTGAGCAGGCTCGGGTCGCGAAACTGATACCCGATCGCGCGCTCAACGGCCCGCTGCTGCTCGGCGCTCAAACTCAACGAATGCCTCCCACTCGATCAAAACTAGGAATACTCAGTACCGATTCCCAATGCATCCAAATCGCGAATGCTTTTCCGACGATATCCGTTTCCGGCACCTGCCCCCACACTCGACTGTCACTGCTGTTATCGCGATTGTCTCCCATCATGAAATAGTGGCCAGGACGCACGACTTCTTTAAAATCTCGCGCTGGGCGCATCGGATCAAGTTGGATTTCTCTCGAGTCTTCCGAACTCAGTGATTCAGTCGCAACGTGGTAAGGCCTGCCGCCCTCGATGACGACTTCACCAAACTCTAGCTCTATGGGTACGCCGTTCACACTCAGGCGCTTATTACTGTATTCGACGACATCTCCGGGAATACCGATGACGCGTTTGATGAAGTAGGTCTTGTTCTGGTGCGGCGGGAAAAAGACCACTACGTCGCCTCTTTCTGGAAAACCCAACTCAACGACCTTGGTTCGCGCAACGGGCAAACGTAAGCCGTAGCTGAATTTGTTCACCAAAATATAATCGCCCACCTCTAGCGTAGGCACCATCGAAGAAGATGGGATCTGAAAAGGCTCAACGATAAACGACCGAAGCACGAAAATGATAAACAACATCGGAAAGAACGAACGGGCATACTCGACTGAAACCGGCTCATTGGAAGTAACCCCAGTAGCTTCGTCGTTGGCGCGCCGCCTTGGTCCAAACCAAACGACATCACTCAGCCAAATAAGGCCACTCACCGTCACAAGTACTAATAAAATAAGCGGAAAATCTAATGACATGATCGGGTCCTTAATTATCGACTTGTAACACCGCTAGGAAAGCGGCCTGTGGCACCTCGACGCGTCCAACCTGCTTCATGCGCTTTTTCCCTGCTTTTTGTTTTTCCAGCAACTTGCGTTTGCGACTGGCATCACCACCATAACACTTTGCCGTCACATTTTTTCGAAGCGCTTTAACGGTTTGACGCGCGACTACCTTGCCACCCACGGCCGCCTGGATGGCAACATCAAACATCTGCCGCGGTATAAGCTCTTTCATCTTCTCCGTTAAAGAGCGGCCGCGGGACATTACGTGATCGCTATGCACGATGACTGCGAGCGCATCTACGCGTTCGGCGTTAATTAATACGTCAAGACGCTGCAGTGCCGCCGTCTCAAAGCGCTCAAAACTGTAATCGAGAGACGCGTAGCCTCGTGATACCGATTTGAGTCGATCGAAAAAGTCGAGCACAACTTCTGACATGGGAAGATCGAACACCAAGGACACCTGCGAGCCCAAGAACAGCATATCTTTCTGCACCCCACGTTTGTCGATGCAAAGCGTTATGACATTACCAAGGTAATCTTGTGGCACCAGGATGTGGGCTCGTGCAATCGGCTCGCGTATTTCCTGAATCAAGCCAGGATCAGGCAGAGCGCTTGGATTATCCACCAGAATGACCGAGCCGTCTTTTTTCTCGACTTCATAAACTACGGTCGGGGCGGTCGTAATAAGGTCGAGATCGTACTCTCGCTCGAGGCGCTCCTGGATAATCTCCATGTGAAGCATACCCAAAAAGCCGCAACGAAAGCCAAAGCCCAGCGCATCAGACGTTTCTGGCTCATAGAACAGGGACGCGTCATTCAAAGTCAACTTCCCGAGCGCATCACGGAAATCTTCGTAATCATCCGTGGACACCGTGAAAATCCCAGCGTAAACCTGTGGTTTGATCCGCTGGAATCCCGGCAAAGCGTCGGTGTCCGGCGCTTGGGTACTGATCAATGTGTCGCCGACCGGTGCACCCAAAATATCCTTGATACCGGCGATCATGTAACCCACCTCGCCCGCTTTTAATTCGCTGGTTTCGGTTCGCTTGGGAGTAAAAATACCGACACTATCGACCTGATGAACTCGCCCATTAGAGCGCGTAATCACACGATCTCGCTTTTTCAGCGATCCGTGCACCACCCGCACCAGCGAGACCACGCCCAGGTAGTTATCAAACCAAGAATCTATAATCAGAGCCTGCAATGGCCCGTCATGGTTACCCTGAGGTGGGGGAACTAAGTGGACGATTTCTTCAAGAACCTCGTCCATCCCCATACCCGTTTTAGCGCTGCAAGGCACCGCGTGCGTTGCATCAATACCAATGATCTCTTCAATCTCAAGTTTCACTTTGTCGGGATCAGCCTGAGGTAAATCCATTTTATTCAGGATAGGAACAACTTCTAAGCCTTGCTCGATCGCCTTGTAGCAATTTGCTACAGACTGGGCTTCGACGCCCTGACCCGCATCAACGACTAATAGGGCCCCCTCGCAGGCAGAGAGTGAGCGCGAGACCTCATAGCTGAAGTCAACGTGGCCTGGTGTGTCAATAAAGTTCAACTGGTAGGTACGGCCATCTCGAGCCGTATAATTTAGGGTGACGCTTTGCGATTTAATCGTAATGCCACGTTCTCGTTCGATATCCATCGAGTCGAGGACTTGCTCGGCCATTTCTCGCTCACTTAGACCACCACAGATCTGTATTAGGCGATCGGCCAGCGTCGACTTACCGTGATCAATGTGGGCAATGATCGAAAAGTTTCGTATGTGTGATAAGTCGCTCAAACAGAGATCTCGCTATTGACAGAGTGGGGGCGGACGCGCGCCGTGAATTGTAGCCTAAGCGCGACCCGCCCGCCATCCTAGCACCACCTCACTCTGTCGGTACTTTGAGACCTATGAATAATGGCGCTCCCCGCCTTAATAAACGCACGGGCACAGATTGTCCTGCCGCAAGCTCGGCGATGGCGGCATTGAAGTCAGATACGGATCGAATGGGTCGACTCCCGACCATCGTAACCACATCTCCGGTCATAACCTCTTGCTCTGCCGCTGGCGAATCTGACTCAACTTGTCGCACCACAACTGCACCGGCTAGCCCGAGCTGCTCGAGCTCTTCTGGCGTCGCCTCAGCCACGACTAACCCAAGCTTGTTGGCATCAATCGACGCACTGCTGGCCACGTCTGCACCGTCTCTGGCAGCCAGCGCACCTACTTTGACTTTGATTGTGCGCTCGGAACCTTCACGCATCAGTCGGACCTTAACCTCCGAGCCAGGTTTGATCAGACCGACCACGTGTGGCAACTGCGTCGACGTCTCGATAAACTCACCGTCAAATTCCAGAATGACGTCTCCCTCACGAATCCCTGCGGCATCCGCTGGACTGTCCTTCATCACCGAGGACACCAACGCGCCCGCCGGCCTCTCTAGCCCGAAGCCCTCTGCTAAGGTCTTATCAATGTTTTGGATGCTTACCCCCAACCAGCCACGCTGCACTGATCCAGAGTCCCGAAGCTGCTCCACTACATCACGCACCACGCTGACTGGAATCGCAAACGATAGGCCAATAGAGCCACCCGAGCGGGTATAAATCTGCGAGTTGACGCCAACGACTTCCCCCTTGAGGTTGAATAAGGGGCCGCCGCTATTACCCGGATTAATAGCAACGTCTGTCTGAATAAACGGGACATAATTTTCGTTGGTCTCAGTCGGGAGTGAACGCCCCATCGCACTCACGATCCCCGCTGTTACAGAAAAATCCAAGCCAAAGGGTGAACCGATGGCAAGCACCCACTCGCCAACCGCCAGATCAGCAGGCTGACCCAAGGTCAGGGTCGGTAAATTCTTGGCATCGATCTTGAGCAGAGCCAAATCAGACAAGGTATCTAAACCAATCACTTCAGCATCAAACTCGCGTCGATCGGTAAATCGGACTCGGACCTTCTCTGCGTTCTCAACAACATGGTTGTTGGTAACAATATAGCCATCGTCGGACAGCACAAAGCCAGACCCCATCGAGCTTTGTTGACGGCGCGAAGGTGGCATACCGTCAGGATCAAAAAACCGCTTGAGATAATCCGGAAGCGCGTCGTAGTCGAGTGACTCATCTGAGGAGCGCCGGTTGGCTTGCGGATAGTCGACCAATATTTTGACCACCGCCGGCGAGTTCTTCTCAACAATTGATGTAAAGTCGGGTAACGCTGCTACAGATAATTGGCTGATAGCCAACACAAGACATCCAAAGACCCATCGTGGAATGGTCATTTTGTTCTCCTGACTGAATTGTGGTTAAACGGTATTGATTTTGGAACGGTGGCTGCTTTCGATCACTTCGACGGCATAAGGAAGGATATGAGATTGAAAGCCGCCTTCACGAGTCTGACGGTAGTTCAGCCAGAGCACTATAGTAGCCCCAGCCACGGCTGCTGTCAGTTGCAAGAGTATTTGCTCGGGCAGCCAGTAGCTCACCAAGGTTGCGGCTGCTAGCAAGGCCAGCAGAGGCCCCAAATAAACCTTGGCAGCGAATCCCAGCAAGGCGCCCTCTGATAACTCGATCAGGAGCGTATCGCCCGGCTTGACCGCTTCTTGTGACAGTGAGCCCATTTGCACCGGCATAGTCAGTGGTAAGCGCCGCATGGCGAGCAAAGAATGACCACAACCACTTTTGAGCGCACACGCGTGACACCCCGTCTCGGCTTGGGACTCGACCCATACCTGATCGCTATTTATGGACACAACTCGCCCGGTTTTACTGAGCATCTCTACTCCAATCAATTCCCTCTACCACCATTCTAGCGGTATTGACCGGAATTTCCCCAACGACAGTCACCAATCGAGGCCCAAGCGGCGAGTTCATACCTCTCACATACGAAACGGTGGCGCCGCGGCTGACGCGGCCTTCTCCCTTGCGAATCTCTGCCTCAGGGCGCTCAACAAAGATAGAAAAACTTGAGAGTCCATCGGTGAAGGTTTGCGTGTCAATTGCACCAACTGTGCCCGCAGATTGCAGGAAGCCGCTCGGAACCCAGCTTGGTGACCACCCGAAGTCGGCAACTGGCGACGCTTGAAGACCAAGAGGATTATCATCTGCTGCCTCACTCGCAGGCGCCGCGGTGGACACTGAGAGCGATTGAAGCTCGATATTCTCTAATGCGCTACCCTGTGTAAAAGTCGTAGAACGCAGAACAATCTGTGTCTTCTGGTCTACCACCAACTGAAATCCATGTCGATAAAAGTCTCTTGGCACAGCGGTGACTATTTGTGTTTGGCGGCCTCCCGCGGTCTCGGTGCGCATGTCTAGCTTGTACCACTGCGCAACACCGCAACCCTCATTCGCGGTCAACAGTAACTGATGACTTTTATCGGGGCATTGTGCGCTGTGTGTAGGCACCCTCACACTGTAGCCTGACTGCTCACCACTGGCGCCATGACTAACGATAATCTGCTGAGAACCAACAGCGGTTTGCACCAAGGCCCGAGCGGCAAAATTCGGCTTAGTCGTGCCGTGAACCACGCGGTCTAGCAAGGCTAACACCTCACGCTCGTCGCTACTGCATGACTGAGCGTAAGCCTGAGTGGACAGCAGGCTCAACACCACGACAAGAGTCGCAAGATACCCCTTCACGGCGACTACCGCTCGCCCCGATTATCATCTGCCGCAAGCGCACCGGTCATGAAAGTCGCTGGCGTATGCAGAGCGCCTCTGGCCGCATGAGTTGCCGAATACGCCTCAAGACGCTGCCTCGCCAACTCATGATAGAGCCCTTCAACAGCGACCGGCTTAGGCAGAGTCGCACTCGACCGATCGCCGTAGCTTGCAGGTAACAATTGATTGGTGGTCGAACTTGCAATCGGCATCACCGGCATTGAGCGGACCGTTGGCACAGCTGAACCCGCCGCGAGAGCCAACGACTCCTCAGGCGCAGGCCACTGTTGTCCAATCAAAACACCCAAGCAAGCCACAGTTGCGGCTACCGCAAACGGTCTAAATCGAGCCAACATCACCTGTAATGATCGTTGTGACGCTCTACTGCCACCCTGCTCTAAGGCGGCTCTCACGCCGTCTGCGATCGTTAAATCGACCCGCTGCGGCCTGCCATCGCGCGCACCCTGACGGACCGCATGCCATCGCGCCCAAACTTCCCTGAGCTCTGGTTGGCCATCGATCTGCGCCAGAAGGCGCCGCGTCGACAGTTCGTCTAGCTCACCATCGGCAAGCTGAGACAGCAGTTGCTTCGCTTCCTCTCGTGTCATAGTACTCTCGCTGGGCATGGAAATTACTCTTTATCTCGCTGTAGCGCTGACTCACCCGAAAGCTGGGCAGCGACATTTAAATCTATTGTCTCTCGGCCTCGAAAGATTCTTGATCTGACGGTACCAATAGGGCAATCCATAATTGCTGCGATGTCTTCATAACTCAATCCATCGAACTCCCGCAGGTAAAACGCTGTTCTTAACTCATCTGGAAGATCGTTGACCGCGGCATCAATTGCCAGTTTCAGCTCTTCTCTGGCCAAGTTAGCTTCAGGCGTATCAACCTCATGCAATCGATCGGACTCATCGTAAAGGACTGCATCGTCGATATCCCAATCAAGCGATGGCGCCCGCCTTGACCGAGCTACCAAATGATTTTTCGCAGTATTGGTCGCAATCCGATATAACCATGTGTAAAACGCGCTCTCACCTCTAAAGCTGTCCAGTGCCTTAAACGCCTTGATAAACGCTTCTTGTGCGACGTCTTGCGCTTCGTCGCTGTCTTTAATGAATTTTGAAATCACGCTCAGCAACCGGTTCTGGTATTTGATCACCAATAAATCGAAGGCTCTCAAATCCCCAGCCTGAGCTCGTTGGACAAGCGCGCGATCCGATTCTTCGTCCGTTGCTACACCGGCGACCACCGATACTCCCTAAAATGACTATCATTCTTACCAATCGCATTGACCGCCTTGCTGACGCAAATTTCGATGTTGTGCTAGTAAGAACGCTATTTTCTGATAAAGTTCCGCGAGATTATCCACGCGCATTCCATTGTCGCCCTATTTCACGAGCCAGGGCAATGTAACATGATTTTTTGAGAGTATGGTGCTTCTATGAGCTCAAAACGGTATCAGTACGATGTGGTTGTTATTGGTGCAGGCGCCGCTGGCATGTCGCTGGCCCTGAGCTTACCG
>DOVB01000108.1:2449-4606 GCA_003520285.1 Halieaceae bacterium | reverse complement strand
ATGTAGCTAAGAAAACCGTCGCTACATTCTCAAAACGAAGTCAGGGAAGCGCTTATCTAGAGTCGAATCTAAGTAATCTGTGGTAACCACATTATCAATGTACAAGCCAAAAGCATTCGCCATCGTCATCGCATGTATCTCCGCCACTTGCGGCTCAACGCCCGCGCTTGTGAGTTGCTTTACATAGCTGAGAGTATCAAATTTGAGTGCCGGCACGTCAAGGTCCATTTATTAGCAATGTGCAGCCAGTTTAATCAACAACAACACCCTATGGCGCACCCATTCAACTTATTATTCATCATCCCAAGCCAAATTTAAGCCCAGTGTGTAAGAACCTATGGTCCGGCTAGAATTCGCAGCAATTTAGCTTTAGAAACACACGCGACGTAGCCGACATCCCGAATTCTTGACCAAGCGATGATGTAAGCGCCATCAAGATGATGACCGCCATGATGGATCACCAATACTTACCAAACCGTAATCTTGCGCCCTGCCAACCATGTTAGTCTGAATCGATAGAATCAGAGGAAGCAGCAATGAAAAACCGAACCGCGACAGATCAGACCGCAGCATCCGCGATGATCGCTAGGCTGCGCCCCAGCCCATTAGCGCTTGGTCAAATCCGCTGTTCAGCCGACATGTTTGGCAACACCACTTGCCGGTAGAGCAAATCCATCAGCCATGCACCAGCCGTTTCTCGATTCGAAAGGCTGATCAGTATCCACCACTAAAACAGGATCCCACACCATGATAAAACTACTAACAGCTGCGGCAGCATTCTCTTTAGCAGGCTGCGCCACCATCGTAAATGACGCCATGATTCCGTTAACCGTTAACTTCTCTGATGGCTCAGACGGCAAATGCACTTTCACCAATAAGCGCGGCGTTTGGCGTTCTGATATACCCACTTCCTCGGTAATGATCCGCCGCTCAGACGATCCGTTAAAGTACGATTGCGAAACCAACGATGGCAGAGAAGCAGTAGGCTCTATTCGATCAGAAGTGGAGGGCGAAAAAATGGCTGCAAGCATTATTTTTTGGGATCTGGGCATTACCGATTCCATTACCGACAAGCACCGCACGTATCAGGGTAATGTGACTATTACGGTGCCCAAGGCTAACTAAATATGGCGGTACTGGTCGAAGCCATTTCGGTGATTGTACGTATCAGTGCTATTCACGAAAAATTTGATGGTGGCTGGCTCGCCTTTCTGGCCAGCTGCCCCAATCAAACCCTGTGTGAAGACCATAAACTTGTTCGTGTCGGTTTTATGGAGCCTTCAGATGTCGAAAACTACGTTACTTTTTTGGAGGACCAAGGCCTGTGCTACTGCGACAGCGATGGCCAGGCAATTGATATCATCGTTATAGACCAGTTACGCGGTCCAGCTGCACAGTGTGACTGGGTCGAATCGGGGACCATCCCTCTAGATGGTGACCCCAAGCGCAAAGTCGCAATTGTGAGACTAAAAGGCGATAGCGCTACTGTTTTTATCGCACCGGAGAATTGGGTCTATGAGGAGTCACTCAGCTGTTCTTTCGGGTTTGTACCAAGCGAACACAAAGACAAAAGCCTGACTTTCCTGACTCACGAGAATGGTTGCGATGTCTATCTCAATCACTTGACGGATGAATTGAATTATATTGGAAGAACTAAAACACGCACCGTCTCTTCGAAACCCTGAGTAGCGCAGGACGGTCTGTGCGCTCAAACGAAAAAGTTGGAACGGGACACAACCTTTCAAGATAATCCTCGCAACACGATGCGGTGCTAGACAGATATGTTTGGCAATACAACCTGCCGATAAGGCATGTGTTCAAACGATAAAAAGGAAAAAATGATTCTACGAGGGGGCGGAGGTCACTTCGCCCTCTCTTACAAACCTATGACAAAAACTTAGACAACGCCGGCAGCGCCACATTGGCGAGCAACAGAAACATAATCGCCGTGTTAATGCGAACGACAGAGTTTAGGGAACCTAACGCCAGCTCTAATTTGTTGAAGCGAGCTTCGAACTTCGAATCTTGCTCTGAAAATTTGTTATTGACCGATAAGGCAAGACCATCAATTCGACGGCTTTGCTCCGCAAACCGTCGCTCCATTCTCAAATCGAACTCAGCGAAGCGCTTATCTAGGGTCGCATCTAAGTAATCTGT
>DOVB01000108.1:0-2289 GCA_003520285.1 Halieaceae bacterium | reverse complement strand
CCATCGCGTGCACCTCTGCTACTGCAGGTCGTTCGCCTGCCTCGGTGAGCCGTTTCGTGTACGACAAAGTATCAAACTGCATTATGGGCACGTCAACCTCCTTGTTACTGTGAAACCACAGTATGAACGAGGGACTATCAAACCAGCTAAAATCTCATCCATAATAGTTCGCTGAGATCTTTTGGATCAGTAAAGCAACTGAAATTCAGCCCTCTGCAAGTTGGAGCCATATCTTTGTTTAACCACAACCTCCTAGCGCAAATCAAATGTGACACGGACATGTGGCAGTCCCCATGGCACGGCCTGAGCCATTGGCGCCGCGTTATGGAAAACGGCTTAAAACTGGCACCAGAAACTGGCGCCGACGAAGCGGTAATACCCTACTTCGCATTACTGCACGATTGCTGCCGATGGGATGAGTACGAAGACCCCTTGCACGGCCCCCGAGCCGCTAGTTATGCGAAGAAGCACAGACGATTGATACAGCTCGATGATTATCAATTTTACTTGTTGATACGAGCCTGCGCTGGCCATACTCACGCCCTACCCGGGTGCAAAGCGAGCTTTAACAACACCATTGCAACCTGTTGGGACGCTGACCGCCTTGACATTGGGCGAGTCGGTTTAGTTGTAGATGAACGCTACCTCTTCACACGTGCGGCCAAGAACAGAGTTTTCGACCTTTGATAGGTAAGACAGCTGAGCTTAAACCGGTTTGGTAAGAAACGGTCTGCCCGCAAAGCGGACGAAATAAGTGGCTATTTCACTGGCGCGTTATACACCTACAATTCCAGTATGAGGCTCGCTTAATAACATAAGCCCGGTATCGTTGGTCAATTCTTATCGACCGATAGTTCTTGTCCTTCGAATTCTTAATTTTTCCTAGTTGATGCCGGGTGACGTTGGATTAGCCCTGAAAGCAGAGATAAACTCGATTGTTTACTTTTGGGTTTTTTTGGGAAGATTTGCAAATACCTCGAGAAACCTTCCGAAAATAGCTACTTTCAAATCCATTCGAATTTCCTTTTACTTCAATTTACTATCCCGTTGGTTCGCATACCGCCAAAAACTCCTTTCGAAGCTCATAGATCCCGTCCTCCTCGAAAACCTTTGCACTCGTTTCGTCACGCAGGGCCTTTTGGTTGCTTAGAAAGTTGAAACTACCCACAACAGCGTATTTTTGGTCGACTACCAGCCCTTTCTGGTGCGTGTTCTTTTGAATCAGCTGCAAATTCGGATAGCGGAGATTCAACGCTCTTAGCTCCTTAAGCGCCTGCGTATAGCCAACAAACATCCAATCACTGTGGGAATTTGAGTCCGAGAATATAAGTTTAACGCTAACATCCTTCTTCAGACATTCTTCCAAACTCGTCAAAAAACTTGTTGTAACCACATTGGATGATAGGAAACCCGAGGCTATGAACAACTCCTTTCGAGAATTGGTAATCGCATCCATTAGCTCTCTTTTGTGCTCGGCACCCCTTACAATTTCTACCTTCTGATAGCCCAAGAATGACCAATTGACTTTGCCGCATGATAAACAGGCATACCGTCGTCGATTTAAGATATCGGTTATCTTATTTCCAATCTTAACAACAACTCCCAGGTCCTTGCCGGTCAACACCAATCCGCCACCCGCTAGCAGCGCTGTAGCGATAACTGCCGCGCCACCGTAAAAACCTAGCAACCCCGCGAATGCGTAAGAAACCCAGCCTAATGCAGCACCCGTCACTAATGTGCCACCTAAAAGGTTTTTGATTAGGTCGCTCCCGACGATAGTCTTCTCGCCGCACTCAAGGCATTTAACGTCCAAAACACCCTCCAATCGGGATCGATTACTACCGTTGTTTTGCGATGTGCAGCGATAATGAATTTAACAGCTCAGAAACGAGGCGTTCCCTATCATCGCCACAAGAAGACAGAATAATTTTCTACCAATACTAATGCAACTATGTTTTATTTATGAGCAAGTGTAATCAGAGTAATGTCATGGAAAGTCTAACCCAACCTATCAGCATAGCCGCTGGCATGCTTACTTTTTTACTTCTCGCGCAAACCATGAGCCCAATGCACGTGATTGAGAGCGCATTTTCGATAGCAATCTCTGGGTTTGTCTATTGGAAAATTTCAAAGACCATAAAAAAATGGTAATTGTCTAATAGATGTTAAGTAATGGCACTTACTACATTCCCGTATCAGTTTTTGTATGAGTGCGCCACGAAGAGCGCGACCTTCCGGGGCTTCCTCAAACAGCGCCTGAGTGTCAGTCTCTATCCACGCGCCCGCGAA
>DOVB01000096.1 GCA_003520285.1 Halieaceae bacterium | reverse complement strand
CTTTCGTCGCTAAGATTCGTTATACTCACGCAAAACATAGGAGTCATTATGAAAATGAGAGCACATACACTAGCGATCCTGATCGGTTTGCTCCTTGCACCTCGGGTCATGGCGAGCGATAGCCAAGAGATAACACTCATGAAAGTCTACAAAAGCGAAACCTGTGGCTGCTGCCTTCACTGGATGGCGCATCTCGAGGAACATCAAATCAGCTCAGAGGGCGTTCATCCGCAGAACCTGGCCAGTTTCAAAGAGGCTTTTGGTATCGCCCCTCAGTTCCAATCGTGCCACACGGGCGTAATTGATGATCGCTTTGTGTTCGAAGGCCACGTTCCTGCCAAACATATCAAACAGTTTTTAGAGAGTCCGCCAAGCGGAGCAATCGGCCTGTCGGTACCTGGCATGCCGGTAGGAAGTCCTGGCATGGAAATCGGGGACCGGTTTGATCCTTACACAGTGGTACAGTTAAACGCTGATGGTACAACCCAGCCCTTCGCTCAAATCTCAACACCCTCTGATCAGTTCTAACCGTTTAAGGAGTTCTAGTGGTTCTATTCTGCCAACTTATTTGGCCCTGAACTGATCGAACCTTCAGCCGCCTGTGACAGCTGAAGGCTCTTGTTAGAGGTCGACAAGTTACTGACCGAAGTTATAACGTAAGGTCAAACCCGTCATCCTCGGCTCCATATAAGTGCCACGAGGGAGCCCAAGGAATGATCGACTCGCGTAGATAATATCGTCATTATCGGTGAGATTCTTGACCCAAGCATGCACGGACCAAACACCAGAGCTCGGCTCATAGCCAACTCGAGCGTTCGATAGATCATAGCTCTCTACCGAGTTGATCGCGGCATTATTCGCGTTGGTGTAGAAGTCATCGCGATAGTTGTAGTCGAGTTGCGCCACCACCTCGCCACCCGCGACCGGGAGCCGCGCTTCTAAGGCTATGCTATAGCTTGTTTCGGGCGCATCGGCGAGCTTATTACCATCGAAGTCGATACCTGCGCCGCCACCATTTTTAAACGAATCAAAAGCGCTGTCGGTATAGCCATAGGTCGCCCACAGGGTGAGGTAATCTGACAACAACACTTCGATATCGGCCTCGACGCCAGAGCTGCTCACTTCACCAGCGTTGGTCAGCGTAGCGACGGTACCGCCATTTGAGAGCTCAACAAACTGACGCACCTGAAAATCATCATACTGCGCATCGAAGTAAGCCACATTGACCCGCGCACGCCCGTCCCAAAGTGTCGTTTTGATGCCCAATTCGGCACTGTTGACCGACTCATCACCAAATGCGAGTTGTTCTAGTGTGCTGACAAAATCGACATTCCAGCCGCCACTTTTAAAGCCGCGCCCATAGCTGGCGTAGAGCATGGTGTCGTCTGAAACAAAATAGTTGAGCCCGAGTTTCGGTGAAATATCGTCGGTGCTGAAATCGTCGGTGTAACTCGCATTCAAGAACATTCCGGTGGTGTCGGTGATATTGAACACAACATCTTTTTTCTCGTAGGTATAACGAACGCCACCTGTGAACTGTAATTTTTCAGACAGTTGTACATTGCCGTGGAGATAAGCGGCATAAGAGTTCACATCGACCTTGGCGGGAACCGAGACGCCAACGACACCCCCCAGCAATGCGGCAGAGCTGTCGGATTCATTGGTTTGATCAAAATAATATAAACCCATCGTGTAATCGAGTGTGTCACTGCCAGCGGAGACCCATCGAAACTCTTGAGATGTATGCTCACTGACCTCGCCGAGAGCGCTCGTTACCCGACTGTAAGGACTGGTAATCACCTGAGAATCGGTATAGTCCTCTTCAGCATTATTTTTGAAGTCTGTTTTTCGATAGCCTGTTAATGAAGAGAACGTCATACCGTTGTTGAGCTCATGGTTCACGACTAGGCTGAAACCCTCTAGCTCTATGTCCTGACGCTGCGGTTCATCGAATCTTACTTCATAAGGGTTGGGCGCATAGGCAGGCGAATTCACCAACACTTCTCGGCCATGAAAAGGCGCTTTACGCTCATCTCGATCAACCGATAAAGTGGCATTCGTGGTCTCGTTTTGGTAGCGCAATTGCACCCGAATGGATTGATCATCCAAGCCATTCAAATCATCACCCGTAAAGAGATTCTTAACATAACCATCGCGCTGGGTGTCGTTCACCATGACTTTAGCAAACAGATTGTCGCTTAAAGGTGTATTCAACATCGCCGTAACCGACTGCCGGCTGTAGTTCCCGATCTCGGCTTTGACGAAGCCATATACGTCATCGGTTGGGGCTTTGGTGGTCAGTGAAATTGCTCCAGCCACCGTATTTTTACCGAACAACGTCCCCTGAGGTCCACGCAGCACCTCGATACGCTCTAAGTCGAGTGTCGCTTGATTGGCCGCCGCAGAACGACCAACGAATAAGCCATCCACATAGACACCGACTCGATTATCGTAGCCGGGATTGCGAGAAAAATCAGACACGCCGCGAATTCCGATACTCGAATTCGATCGCCCATTGGGGCTTACGGTGAGATTGGGCGTGGCGTACTGTAAATCCGCCAAGGTCGCGGTATTAATGCGGTCTAAGTCGCTCGATGTGAAAGCGCTAATCGCGATGGGGACATCCTGCAGACTTTGTGCTCGTTTTTGGGCAGTGACCACCACCTCTTCTAATTGGAGCCCCTCTGCATAAGCCAGATTGCCGATGAACGTGCTAACAGCCACAGCTAGAAATGATTTTTTCATAGTTATTATCCCGAGATAGATTAAGACAGTTTCATGGTAGCCATCCGGTGATTCTTTTGACCAATGCCAATTTCTACGGTGATGGATACTAAACTGTATGGACTTTATGCTCGGTTCGTATCGCCCCCTGCCAAATAAGCATTGGTCTATCTGCGTCGGTATGATTATCATCTTCGCTTACTGTCACTTTCTTGGAACGCCACATGAAGCTATCTCGTTTTCCTCGCCTCCACTTTGCGCATCTACCTACACCATTAGAGCCGATGCCACGACTCACCGAAGCCCTAGGTGGCCCGCAGCTCTGGATCAAACGAGATGATTGCACCGGCCTCGCCGGTGGTGGCAATAAAACCCGCAAGCTCGAGTTTTTAATGGGCCAAGCGGTCGCTGAAGGTGCAGATACCATTATTACGCAAGGTGCCACGCAGTCGAATCATGCACGACAAACCGTAGCCATCGCGGCCAAACTCGGCCTGCGTTGTGAATTGCTGTTAGAAGACAGGGTGGGAACGGATCAAGAAGATTACAACTACAACGGCAATGTGTTGCTAGATCATATTTTAGGGGCATCTCTGCATTATGTGAGCGCTGGTACGGATATGAATGCCGCCATGGAAGCTATGGCAGCCGAGCTAGACCGAAAAGGGCAGCGCTGCTTTGTAATACCAGGCGGAGGCTCTAACGCGACAGGTGCACTGGGTTATGTCAACGCTGCACTCGAGCTCGCTCAGCAAGCTAATGATCAAAGCTTGGTGATTGACTGCTTAGTGCATGCAACCGGAAGTGCCGGTACTCAGGCTGGCCTCGTCGCAGGCATGGTTGGTGCAAGAACCGGGATACCGGTATTAGGTATTGGTGTTCGTGCGCCCGATAAGGTGCAGCACGCCAATGTCCTTAAGCTGGCCAATGCGACCACCAGCCATCTTGGCCTGGGCGATCTGGTAAGCGCAGATGATGTTTTAGTCAATTGCGCCTACGTAGGTCAGGGCTATGGCATATCAACCGAGGCAAGCCTTGAGGCAATTGACCTGCTCGCCAAAACAGAGGGTATTTTGCTCGATCCTGTCTACTCTGCTAAAGGTATGGCAGGGTTGATCGATCTCATTCGGCGCGGTGAGTTCAGCGCTGATCAAAACATCGTTTTTCTGCACACCGGTGGTAGTCAGGCCTTATTCGCTTATCGAACTGAATTCAACGTCCCCCACTATCGGCTATGACCCCCCGCGTGCCACTTTGGCTCATGACTCTGCTGGCATTAATTGCCGGCGTGATTTTTGGTTTTTGGTTCCCAGCCGTCACCGTCGTGGCGGCCCCTATTGGTCAGCTGTTCTTGCAGGCGCTAAAAATGCTCGTTGTGCCTCTAGTGCTTGTGTCCATAACGCATGCAGTGGGCTCGATCAGTAGCGTCGGTGCAGCCGGAAGAATCGGTTCATATTCGGTGCTCGGTTATGTCTTTACCACTTTGACCATCGTGCCCTTGGGATTCGGCTTGATGTATTTCATCGAGGTTCAACCTCTTAGCATCTCGGCCTCAACTCTCGAGCCCGAAGTGGCTGACGCGGGTATCGATCTGAGTCAAATTATTCCTGCCAACATTGTCGATGCGATGGCGCAGGGAAACGTGCTTGGTTTGATCGTCTTTGCTTTATTATTGGGGCTGGCGGCAAATCGTGCAGGCGACGCTGGACGTCAATTCCGCGAGTTTATGGGCTCAGCTATGAAAGTCGTTCAGGAACTTACCGCTATCGTGATCGCTTTTGCGCCACTCGGGGTATTCAGTTTAATGGCAACCACGACAGCCCAGTATGGTCTCGATGTGATTAAGCCACTGCTTCAGCTGATTATTGTGGTGTACCTAGGCTGCCTGTTGCACGTTTTATTCACCTTACATATCTTGTTGCGACTTGGCGCCAAGCTCAGTCTGTCCTCGTTCTTAGCGGGCGTGTTTCCGGCTCTTTTGATGGCCTTTTCAACAACAACCGCTGCCGGCACTCTGCCCGAAAGTATGCGTTGCGCCGAGC
Source organism: Halieaceae bacterium (assembly GCA_003520285.1). Classification (GTDB taxonomy): domain Bacteria; phylum Pseudomonadota; class Gammaproteobacteria; order Pseudomonadales; family Halieaceae; genus Aequoribacter. The sequence continues at coordinate 5,092 of DOVB01000096.1, read as the reverse complement.
AAAATTTAGGCGTCAAATCACAGGTGAGCCGCTTCGTATTGCCCGTTGGGGCCACCATCAATATGGATGGCACCGCACTTTACCAATTGGTGGTTGCTCTGTTCGTGGCGCAGTGGTTCGGTGTTGAATTAACCATTGCGCACTACCTGACGTTAAGCTTTACCGTCGTTTTAATGAGTATTGGTACTGCAGCCATTCCATCGGGAGGGTTGGTCGTTTTATCAACAGTGCTAGCCAGCATCGGCTTGCCACTAGAGGCCGTCGCCATTGTGGCAGGAATAGATCGAATCCTGGATATGGCCAGAACAACCGTCAATGTAGCGGGCGATCTTACAGTGACCACTATCATCGATCATCAGTTGCGAGAGACCCATGTTTAGACGCGCGCTTTTACCTCTGCTAATCATTACGTTACACGCGCTTTCAAGCTCGGCAGATTCAGCACAGACCTACGACCTCGTCATCGCTCATGGGCGAGTGCTCGACCCCGAAACACAGCTCGATCAAACGTTAAACATCGGTATTAGTAACGGTAAAATTGCAAGCCTAAGCCGTGAACCTTTAGTGGGTAAGAACTCTATCGATGCTCAAGGTTTACTCGTAGCGCCGGGATTTATAGATCTCCATAGCCACGCAGTCACCCCCACCGGACAGCGATACCAATTGTTTGACGGCGTCACTACCGCCCTTGAATTAGAAGCAGGCGCTTACCCTGCAGATCGTGTCGGTCAGTCGCTCGACAGCAAGGCTCTCATCAATTATGGCGCATCGCTGGGTTATCTTTGGCTGCGTCAATGGCGCTTGAGTGATCGTTATCAAGCTTCTTTAGTCCACCCTGTTGGCGAGGCCGATGGACGCAACCCAAACTGGGAAGCACTATCGCCCCAGTCCGTTTTTACCGAAACCCTGTCACAAAAGCACATTGCGGAGTTACAGAGCGCGATCAAAGACGAGTGGCGTCAGGGTCATTCACTCGGGATTGGCTTGCCTATCGACTACTTAAAATTCGGACTCAGTGATGCCGAGTTAAATGCTATTTTCACCACCGCCGCAGAGCTAGATGCGATTGTATTCATTCATGCAAGGCGCACCCCAGTAGGTGACCTTGGTGGATTAAACGAATTAATCGAATTAGCTCGCACAAGTGGTGCCGCCATTCACTTTTGTCACCTCAACTCCAACGCTTTAAAAAGCATCAGTGATTATCTTGAACTCATTGAGCAAGTGCGGGTAGAAGGGCTCGATTTATCGACCGAGGCCTACCCTTACGAGGCCGGTAGCACCCAAATTGGGGCAGCGGCATTCAAAGGAGATTGGCAAACACTCTACGGCATGGACTTTGATGATATCGTCTGGGTCGCTACCGGCGAACGCTTAACCGAAGCCTCTTTCCATGACTATCAGCACCAGACACCCGAGGGTTATATCGTGCTGTTCAGCAACGACATGGCCTCGGTGGACCAAGCTATGTTAGATCCGCAGACCATCGTCGCGAGTGACGCGATGCCAGCCCCGAGCGATGACGCCAAAGTTCACCCCCGTGGCCGTGGCACCTTTGCGAGAACGCTGCATCGATATGTCCGGGAACAAAATGCACTCTCATGGCTTGATGCCATCGAAAAAATGACTTTACTACCCGCTCGGCGCCTAGAGCACATGGCTCCAAGCTTCGCTCGTAAAGGGAGAATACAACTTGGTATGGACGCAGATATCGTCGCGTTTGATCCCAACCGTGTCCAAGACCAAGCGTCTTATGAAGACCCTAATCAGCCCTCAATGGGTATGCAGTATGTTCTGGTGAACGGCACGCCAATCGTGCAGCGAGGTAAGCTTGTTCATGGCGTTTATCCGGGTCTCAAAATCACACTCACGGGCCATCGGTAAACAGCGGATTCGGTGCATTAACGATCGCTTGAATGCTCTCTCGCTCATCATTCTTGCGCCAGTATAAGCGGATATCGAGTTCAATTTCAGGCAGCGGGAGCTTACACAAAAAGCCCGTTACAAGATCTTGAGCGACCAAACTGTGGGGCAACCAAGCGATCCCACTCCCCTGACGTACCAGCTCGTGAACACTCTCTGACTGGGCAGTAATATAAACGGGTTCGAACACCAGCCCTTCATTTAAGTCAGTGATCCTGGTCTGAATGATATGACCAAAGAAAGAATCGTTTGGAAAGCCAATCAGCGGCAGGTGCGATTGAGTCCCAACCTCGACCTGAAAGGTTTCCATGTGGCTTCTGGCGACCACGGGAACCAGCGAATCTATCCCCAACGAAGATGACCCCAGACCCTCTGTCACAAACAAAGGATCCGCTGCACTATCGTGATAGCACAGCAGCAGATCGGCATTACCCACCAAGAACTGCTCGATACAGTCATGCATATTGGCCGCGTTGACACGCAGATTATTTTGGTCGCTGAGGAGTGGCCGAATAGACTGAAACCAACGCGGGCAAATCGAAACACTGAGCGAGTGCTGTGTAGCGACCACAATGGATCCACTGAGCTTGGCGTGATCATTGGCTTTACGTTGCAGCGTTCGAACGTGATCAAGCAATTGTTGAATCTCGTCGATCATGGTTTCGCCAGCGGGTGTGAGCTTCGCAGGATACGCGTTACGGTCTACCAAACTGGTGCCGAGCCAGTTTTCTAAGGCGCGAATACGCCGACTAAACGCCGGTTGCGTGATGTGTCGAACTTCAGCAGCTTTGGTAAAGCTGCCATGCTTAACAAGGGCGAGGAAGTCCTCGAGCCATTTGCTCTCCATGCTATCTGCTCCTAGATGAAACGCTCCCACACTATGCTAACTTGAATAGAAAATGGCAAGTGAAGAGTGACCATTGGCGCATGAGAGAGTTCCAGAGAAGGGGCCTAGAAAGACCCCTTTCGCAAAGTGAACCGCCAAGGCTGAGCACCCACGGTGTTAGTGGCTATGACCACCTGAGGTCTCGACTGGTTTCAAGTTCTGCTTATATTTTAGATACTCCCCAGCACGAAAGAACTCCTGATCTTCATGGTCGCCAAGATCAGCGAAATCAAAGGTTGCGTAAGCACTCACTCGCTCCAGACTATCCTCTAGAATGTCGTCATCCGTGATGAGTTGATCGAGGCGCCAATGCGCCACTTTGCCACCACTTTCAGTCTTCACGACCAGTGGAAGCTTAAGCTCGACCAAATACTGCACCTCTGTCGTACTCTCCTCGGTCGTGAAGTCGGCCATAGCCACCTGAAGGCACTGAAACTTCGTGTTGCCCAGCTGTCTCATCGACTCAAAACGCCCTGCGGGAAATAGTTCGTAGATCACTTCCCAGCCCGCAGGGGCAATATCAAAAGAGGGTTCGTGTTCAACGCCCTTTTCTTCTAAATCGAAGTACTCGGTGACACCGACTCTGTTCTCACCATAATGCTCATAAATACGAGTCATGAACTCCGACTCCATTAAGTAAACAACGCGGGCAGGTGTCTGCCGTAAAACCGTAAGTTTCTTCTCATCACCATTCTCAGAAATCGTGTAAGAGGCACCAATAATATCTGCTGGCGTCAGGCAGTCTGACGCCGAGAAGCTCTGTAAGGGTAAGACTAAGAGCGCAACGCTCCATAGAATAAGAAAACTCTTCATACAATTTGCTCCAAAAAAAACCGCCACATAAGTGGCGGTGTAAATCATTAGTCAGTGGATGACTTAATCAAGTGCGCTATTAGCGCGGCTGATCAGATCGACTGCGTAATCCATAAAATGGAAAATCGCGTTCTGCTCATTGGTACCGCGGACCAGAGAAGCTCCGGGCCCATGACCATAAACTGCAATGTCTTCACCAGCGTGTGTCTCTGATGTCAGAGGGATAAGTGCTTCTTGGTGATATCCTGGCGCCTCGGTATCGATAGAGCTGATATCCACTCGACCGCTCGTGATTGGACAGCCGTACCCGACGTCAGAATCAGTCTCTGCACCCAAGTCACAAAAGCCGCGGCCATTAGTGTACGTGAGTGTGGTGAAGGGAAGGCCATCTGCTGCCAGCTGCGGGGTGTCGTTGCCTGCATAAATTGCTTTACCCAAGATCGGATTACCACGTCGAACGTATCCACCAATGGTCATCACATGACTGTGATCTGCCGTCACAATGATGAGCGTATCTTCATCACTGGTCAGACGGTCAGCAGCAGCAACAGCCTTAGCCATTTCGATAGTATCCGCGAGAGCGCCGGCCGCATTACCTGCGTGGTGAGCATGGTCAATTCGACCTGATTCAATCGACAGAAAATAGCCGCTAGGGTTGTTGTCAAGAATCTGTATCGCCTTCTCTGTCATTGCCGATAACGAAGGCTCACCCAGAATATCGTTGCCGCGATCGAGTTCGTACTGCATGTGCGACTCGTTAAAAATAGCCATCAACTTCTGAGTAGACTCGGTATTAACGGCGTCAAAGTCGGCTTTGTCGTGCGCTACGGTGCCATTTGGATACTTAGTCTGCCACTCTGTGAATAGGTTGCGACCATCAGTTCGATCACCCTCTGCACCCGCAGCAGCTGGCTTCTCGACATTGGCTGCGACATCATTCGGTAAGAAGTGACGTCGACCACCGCCCATAACCACATCAATACCGTCAACGCTCGCGCCCGAAATTCGAGCTTCTAGTCGATCCTCAAGACTGATCAACTGTGATGCGATATCTTCAGCACCGCAGCCTGCAGGTACGTCCGAAATATCTTCGTAGTTACGATCGACTGACTTGGCATAATTCGCTGCAGGCGTCGCATGGGTGATCCTGGCAGTCGAAATGATACCAGTTGACATGCCTGCGATTTCTGCAAGTTCAAGAGCCGAGGTCAAGACATTGTCAGCTGTGCCAGTAGTACAATCCCCTCGAGTCACAGTCTCATCGTAGCCGAAGGTTCCAATATCCGTCTTAACCCCAGTGACCATTGCATTCATAGTACCCGCAGAATCTGGTACTTGAGAGTTGGCATTATAGACTTTGATAAAGCCGGCTTGAGGAAAACGATCGAAAGACAAATCATTGGATTCAGGGCCATCAAAATTCGATGACAAGCTATCATCCCAAGTCATCCCTTTTTGCTCACCTTCCCG
>DOVB01000112.1 GCA_003520285.1 Halieaceae bacterium | reverse complement strand
GCCGAGTCAGCCGAGTCAGCTTTATAATTTCTCAGCATTAGAGGCGTGACAAGAGCCAAGTTAAATCATGATTCAAACGACTGAGTAACTCTGGTTCCTCCTTCAGATCCAGCGTGCCCAGGAGCTCATGAAACGCCTCTTGGCGACTCGCGTAGAGCTCCGTTCCCGCTCGAGTCAGCCTGACCGACACCCTACGTCGGTCTGTGGACAGCATCCACCGACGGATCAGGCCTTTTTGCTCAAGTCTTGCTAACAACTGAGTGATAGCCGGCTTAGAGATACTGAGCCGAGCAGCAAGCTCACTGGGACTCATCCCTACTTTACCCTCAGACCCAAGGGTCTCAAGAATCAAAACGGCAGATTCAGACAAAGCACCATGAGTATCACCTTGCGTGCGGGTAACCCGATCAGCTGCCAGTCTGCACTGGACCAACACCTGCTCTAGAAGTGATCTCATCTCACTCATCTCACTTTTCTCATCTCATGCATCTCACTCTTCTCTTCTCTTCTCTTCTCTTCTCAATTATTTTTATAAATTAATAATTAAGTAACTTAAGTAATAACTCAATCCCTCCGAAAGAGTCAAGCGAAATGACTCGCCCCTCTTTCATGCCTGAGTTAGAGTAGTAAAAATCTAAAAAAAGATCGCACCATGGCACAGCCTCGAGCGACACTAAAAACGCAACTGACCTACGGCTTTGGTGCGGTTGCATATGGCATTAAAGACAATGGCTTTGGCTATTTCCTACTGCTCTTTTACGGCACAGTGGTTGGACTAGAGCCCGGTCTTGTTGGCACCGCCATTTTTATTGCGCTTATATTTGATGCGTTCAGCGACCCGATCGTAGGCTACTGGTCTGACAATACGCGCTCGAGGCTGGGTCGTAGACATCCCTTCATGTACGCAGCCGCCCTACCCGTAGCGATTAGCTATTGGGCCTTATGGAATCCGCCTGAACTCGGGCAACTCGGCCTCTTCTGGTACGTGCTGTGCTTAGCCATCTTGATCCGAACGTTTATTACTCTTTATGAAACACCAAGCTCAGCATTAATGCCTGAGCTTACCTCAGACTACGCGCAACGAACCTCGATCCAAGCGTGGCGCCAATTCTTTGGATGGTCGGGCGGGAACTTCATGAGCGTTCTCATGTTTGGAGCGCTCCTAGTACCCAGCGCAGTGTACCCAACTGGAACCCTGAATAGAGACGGCTATGAAACCTACGGCTTAGTGAGTTCAGTACTCATTTTTTTCGCCATCCTTATTTCTGCGATGGGTACTCACAGCCGCATCCCACACCTTGCATCGCCGCCAGAACGCGATACTCGCGGCCTGACCGTCATTTTCAAAGAATTATTCCAAACTTTATTTGAGCGCAGCTTTCTCGCGCTGTTTGCCGCAAGCTTGTTCGGAGCGGCAGCTTCCGGGCTTGCTGGTGCGATGAGCTTTTTATTACTGACCTATTTTTGGGGATTTACCTCTGAGCAAATTTTTATTTATACCGCTCTCGTCTTTGTCTCCGCCGCATTAGGGTTATGGATCGCTCCGAAGTTTGTTCAGCGATGGGGTAAAAAAGTGGCCGCTATTCGACTCGGCATTCTCGCCTTTTCAATAGCACCTGCCCCGGTCGTACTGCGGTTGCTCGGGCTGATGCCAGACAATGGCGATCCTATCTTGTTTCCACTCATTGCAACGATTAATACCCTCGACCTAGGACTCATTATTGCCTCTCAAGCCGTGCTCTATTCGATGGTTGCTGACTTAGTCGAACAAAATGAGGTCCGGACAGGACGACGAAGCGAGGGGGTATTTTTTGCCGCCATTACCTTCATTCGCAAGACTAACCAAGGTTTGGGTGCCTTCGCGGCAGGGCTCATTCTATCGTTGATTGCCTTTCCACAGGGAGTGGCGTCGGACCAAGTATCCAGCGAGACTCTCAGAGCACTCGGACTCTGGTACGCCCCCACGCTATTGATTTTGTGGACCTTGATGCTGGCATGTATCAGTCGCTATAAACTCACCCAAGACGACCACCAGGCACACCTGCAGACGCTGCAAGAGAGAGTAAAATAGTCTCTGAGCGGGAGCGCTCGGGTATACGTTTGCCGCAACTAATATTGGCGGTCAGCAAAGGTAGCTCGAAGCTCTCTTTTCAGAATTTTCCCGTTTGGATTTCTAGGTAACTCGTCCGTGACAATCACGTCGGCGACTTTTTGCTGGCGACCTAATCGACCGTTCAACCATACTTTGAATAGCTCGGCATCAAATCTGGTATCGGGCTTTGGGACCACTAAAGCAACCGGAGTTTCGCCCCACCGCTCACTTGGAAAACCAATCACTGCGACATCAAATACCTGCTCGTTGTCGACTGCAATGGCTTCGATATCTTGCGGATAAATGTTCTGACCGCCCGACAGAATCATGTCTTTTTTGCGATCAACGATATAGAGAAAACCATCGGTATCGACATAACCAATATCTCCCGACCGAAGCCAGAGATCGCCCTTGGGATCGATAAACTCAACCTCTTTGTTGGCATCTGGGCGCTGCCAGTAACCTGGCATCGCGATTCTACCTCTTGAGCAGATCTCACCAGGCTGACCCGCAGGCAAAACCCGATCGTTATCGTCAACGATGCACAGATCGGTCCCAATCAACGGCCGACCCACTGAGGCCCAGCGACCCTCAGCATGCTCAACCTCTAGAGTGGTGATAATACCCTCAGTCAAGCCATATAACTCGATGATGCCGCACTCGAAAGCATCAAATATTCTTCGCTTTAAGGTTTCTCGCAATGGTGACCCGCAGCTCATCATGGCCTGCATCGAGCTCAAGTCGGCATCGGTGTGAGCAGGTAGCACATCGATAACCCGCTGAAATTGAATAGGTACCATAGCTGTATGAGTCACACGATGGGCCTTTACGCTATCGATAAACCGGTGTTCGCAGAAAGATTTCTCGACGATGATCGTACCCCCTGCCAGTAAGGTCGAGAGCATAGCCACCCACGAGATATTGGAATACAGACCGATCGTCAGGAGCGTTCTAGCGCCTCCATGGTAGCGCAAGGCAAGAGCGATATCGTAAGCCCAATCACGCCGTCCACCATGGTCATGGGCAATACCTTTGGGTAAACCCGTCGTACCAGAGCTGTAAATAATATTGATTAAGTCGCGCTCTGTAATCCCAGTCTGCGGTTGGGACGCAGGCTGATCCGCGCAGACCTCAGCAAAAGACAACCAGCCAGATCCACCCGTCACGGAAACGTAACGCGTGCTGGAGCCTAACCGATCTGTGAGCGCTGTAATACGAGGTGCGAAATCATCCGATGCGATAATGATCTTGGCCTGGGCGTTGGTAAACATCGACACCAGAGCATCATCGGAAACTGAAACATTAAGCGGCACAACCACACCACCGGCGGCGATCACGCCAAATATCGCCTGCACCATCGGCAGTCCATTACTCATGAACAGACCAACTCGGTCGCCTGGTTGGATTCCCATAGCAATCAGACCGTGCGCGAGCTGATGAGAGGCAGCCATAAACTGGCCCCAGGTCCAGTGCAAATCCCCACAAATCACGGCAGTTTCAGGTGCGCGCCACTGACCGTGGAGGGCTAGGATGTCGGGAAGCAGGGGCGCCGGAGTCACAAAACTCATGATAATAATAATCCGAAAAAAAGGGGGCCAGGCCCCCTATAAACCCCTAGAAGCGGTATTCAATAGTACCGGTGATCGTTCTTGGCGCGGCATAGAAAACAGTCGTGTTGTTCTCTAAACCCAATGTTGAAGGACACGCAGTTGCAGTTCCTGCACCTTGACCAGCGCCAAAACAGTAACCCGATGTTTTGACTTCTTCGTCAGTCAGGTTTTTGCCATGAAGACCAACGCGCCACTTGTCATCCGAGCTGGCCCAGATCGCGCTGGCGTTGACTAAACCGTATGACCCTTGATCAATATCTGCGTTCGGAATCTCAAACTGGGTAATCTCGCTTTTGTAGCCATAGTTAAGACTGAAACGAGTGTCGCCGCCCATCATCGAGGTGTCGTAATTGAGCGCCAGATACA
>DOVB01000060.1 GCA_003520285.1 Halieaceae bacterium | reverse complement strand
CCGTGTCCGCCGATCTCGATGTAATCTGATGGTTGCAAATGAGGAATTGCGTATCCCACTGCTGTGAAATCATTAATCACACTCAGGTGGGTATCCTTCAGGAGGTCTTGTACGGAGCGCCGCGTAAATCGCCAGGAACTATTGGTAAAAAGGATTTCGTCGGTATCTGGCACACTCGCCACACCGAGGCAGGTGTGAGTGGGGTTCACCGCATAAGTTGCTTGCGCTCTGATCTCGGTTAAGAAGTGTGATAAAGAGTCATGGAAGTTGGGGTATTGTGCCACTGAATGTAAGCAGACCTGGTCTAGATTCCCAGATTCCGCGCAGATCACACCATAGCGAGCGTTGGTGCCCCCAATGTCAGCAACCAGATGCCATGGGCGCGTCATGGGTTCGTTTCCTCGCCGGTGAGTTCTCGCTCTGGGTGCCACGGGTGGAATAGAAAAGTAGCACCAGTTTCTGCGCTCGACAGCATAATTCGAGCTGTCTCAAATAAATCACGACCACAGTTATCACCCGAAAGCGGGGGCTTGGGAAGGGGTCTATTGGCCAGCTCCTCAGCATCAACATGCGCAATTAAGTGGCCTTGAATGGCATCGAGCTCGATCAGGTCACCGTCTTGGATTTTCCCAATTAAACCGCCTTGTGCTGCTTCTGGGCACAAGTGAATGGCGGCCGGCACTTTGCCAGAGGCACCCGACATTCGACCATCGGTCACCAGTGCGACCTTGAACCCTTTATCTTGCAGCACGCCCAGAAACGGGGTCAGCTTATGAAGCTCTGGCATCCCATTGGCGGTGGGACCTTGGTATCGAACTACTACAACGCAATCGCGGTCGAGGTCACCAGATTTGAACCGTGCCTCTAAATCGTGTTGGCTATCGAATACAACCGCTGGTGCAGTGACATTGCGATGCCCGGACGCAACAGCAGAAAGCTTAATAACGCTGCGACCAAGATTGCCATCGAGCATCCGTAAACCGCCCTCTTTATCGAAGGGTTGTTTGGTTGAAGCGATAACAGTTGAGTCGAGCGATTGAACAGGCGTTGGTTGCCAAACGAGGCGTTGATCGATCAGCTTGGGTTCGGTGCAGTAGTCAGCGAAATTATCGCCCCACACGGTCAGTGCGTCAGGGTGCATGAGCCCTGCATCAAGAAGCTCCCGAAACAAGAGGCCTGTTCCTCCAGCAGCGTGGAAATGATTGATATCAGCAGCGCCGTTTGGATATACCTGCGCTAATAAGGGGGTCACTCGTGAGAGGGCGTCCATGTCACCCCAAGTAATCACGATACCCGCTGCGCGCGCAACGGTGATTAAGTGGATGGTGTGGTTGGTTGAGCCCCCCGACGCTAGCAGTGCCACCAGTCCATTGACGATCGCTTTTTCATCAATGACGCGCCCAATGGGGCGGTAGTCTCGAGATTTCGCGGAGATGCGTGTGATCTGTTGGGCAGCTTCGGTTGTTAACGCATCGCGTAAAGGTGTCCCTGGATTCACGAATGAGCTGCCCGGCAGCTGCAAACCCATCGCCTCAAGCACCATCTGGTTACTGTTGGCGGTGCCGTAAAAGGTGCAGGTACCGGCCGAGTGATACGATGCTGATTCAGCCTCGAGCAGCGCATCTCGATCCACTTTGCCTTGGGCGTAGAGTTGTCGGATCCGGAGCTTTTCTTTATTTGGCAGCCCGCTCGGCATTGGGCCCGCAGGAATGAACAAAGTGGGTAGGTGCCCAAACCTGAGCGCACCGATGAGAAGCCCCGGCACAATTTTATCGCAGATCCCTAAAAGAATTGTGGCGTCAAACATTTGATGGGATAGCGCGATGGCAGTTGCCTGCGCAATGTGATCACGGCTGAGCAAGCTGAGTTCCATGCCAGCCTGTCCTTGAGTTACGCCATCACACATGGCGGGTGTCGCTCCGGCAACTTGAGCGGTGGATCCGACTTGTCGCAATGCCGCTTTGATCAGTTCAGGGTAGCCAGCGTAGGGCTGGTGGGCACTTAACATATCGTTGTAGGCTGTGACGATGCCTACATTAATCGAGTCCATCAGCTTAATCGTTTCTTTATCGTTGTCATTGCACGCGGCAAAGCCATGCGCTAAATTGCCACAGCTGAGTCTGGCTCGATCGGGTGATGAACTCGCGTCGTCGTCTAAACGTTGCAAGTAGGCCGTGCGCAAAGCTTGACTGTGCTGCGCAATGGCTCGGGTTACTTTTTGAACTTCGGGATGCATATCAACGCCTTGGTCGTAAAACCGATGTGTAATAAAAGCACAAAATTAGCGAATAAATCCAGAAATAAAGTGCTTTTTTGTAGTTTATTTACATTTTATGGGCTCAACATTCAACCCGATTGCCGGGTAATTCCCCCTCGGCCTCAGTGCTATATCACGCCCACAGTTCTTGTCTTGGCTTCTTATTCCCTTGAATAATCCCGGTGAGAACCAGAGTGCGATCCGTAAAATCATCCATATCGACATGGATGCATTCTACGCCAGTGTCGAGCAACGCGATAACCCCAAATTACGCGGTCGTCCCATTGCGGTTGGTGGCGCTCAACAGCGCGGCGTTGTAGCGGCAGCTAGCTATGAGGCGCGGGTCTTCGGCGTGAAATCCGCTATGCCATCGGTGACCGCGCAGCGACTATGCCCTGATCTTATTTTCGTGAAAGCACGATTCGAAGTCTATCGGGGCATATCGGATCACATTAGGTCTATTTTTGCGCGTTACACGGATTTGATTGAGCCATTATCGCTTGATGAAGCCTACCTCGACGTGACCGAGGATAAACTGGGCGTGGGTAGTGCGGTTAAGATTGCACAGCAAATCCGCGCGGCAATCGCTGAAGAGTTAAATTTAACCGCCAGTGCCGGTATCAGCTACAACAAGTTTCTGGCGAAAATCGCTTCTGATCAGAACAAGCCAAACGGGCAGTGTGTGGTGCTGCCGGGTGAGGGAGAGCGATTTGTGGACGCCTTGCCGGTGCGCAGATTTTATGGTGTTGGTCCTAAGACAGCTGAGCGAATGGCACAACTGAATCTCAACACCGGCGCTGATCTGAAATCGTGCAGCCTGAGATTCTTAGCAGAACACTTTGGTCGATCGGCGGAATACTTATACTTTGCCTGCCGCGGTATCGATGACCGACCTGTAAGGCCCAATCGCGTGAGAAAATCGGTGGGTGCCGAGCGAACCTATGCGCAAGATCTCACTACCTTAGAGGCAATGGAGCAGGCCCTAGAAGCTCTGTCGGAAGACATCTGGCAGCGCTTATACAAACATGGCTGCTTGGGCCGAACGGCCACCCTAAAAATCAAGTTTGCTGATTTCGAGCAGATCACTCGGGCGCTGTCTTTAGATGACAATATTGGCTCTCAGGCGCACTTGCGTGACTTGCTACTCAACCTGCTGCGCAAAGAATGGCCCTTGGCCAAACCGGTGCGTTTAATGGGAGGGCAGGTGTCGGGTCTGGTCCACTTCGAGCCAACAAGCGCCAGCGCCCAGTCATCGGACGCTGTTGAAGAACACGCTATGCAGTATTCCTTGAGTTTTGAGGCTTAATCTAGATCGGCCGCGCTGTGACGCTCAATGCAGCGTTCACTTTCAGGTCCCCACGTCGTGTTGACACGCTTACCTCGCTGAACCGCGGGACGGGCGTCGATCTGTCTGGCCCAGCGCTCAACATGAGTATAGGTGTGAACATCCAGAAACTCTTGGGCTGAATACAGATTGCCGATGACCAGCATCCCGTACCAAGGGAAGGTCGACATATCTGCGATCGTATACTCTGAGCCCGCTAAATATTCGTGTTCCGCTAAGTGCTGATTCAGCACATCGAGTTGCCGCTTCACTTCCATGGTGTAGCGGTTAATCGGGTATTCGTACTTCTCGGGCGCATAGGCGTAAAAATGTCCGAATCCACCACCCAGAAATGCAGCACTGCCCATTTGCCAGAATAACCAAGAGAGCGTTTCTGCTCGGGCGCCTGCTTCGGTGGGTAAGAAGTGCCCAAACTTCTCAGCCAGATACATCAAGATTGCGCCTGACTCGAACACCCGTTGCGGTGGATTCACACTGTTGTCGAGTAAGGCTGGAATTTTTGAGTTTGGATTGATACCAACAAAGCCACTTGAGAACTGTGAGCCCTCGAGAATATTCACTATCCACGCATCATATTCTGCTTCTGTGATCCCAAGTGCTAACAGCTCTTCGAGTAAAATGGTCACTTTGACGCCGTTCGGTGTACCTAGCGAGTGCAGTTGTAAGGGGTGCTGACCGATCGGGAGTGGTTTCTCATGGGTTGCGCCCGCAATAGGTCGATTAATCTGTGCGAATCGTCCTCCGCTGCCTTGATCCCATGTCCATACCGCGGGTGGTGTGTATTCGTTCTGGCTCATTATGACCTCTGTGTGTAGCGTTAATGTATGCGACAGTAAGCAACCTACCGGCGTTAGCTCATGAGGCGATACTGAGACGAGCGGTAATGATATCGCGGTGAAGCTCAGTAAAAATCTAGGGTATACTGTTTTTCAAAAACTTATAAGAGTCATAACAGAAGAGTCAAGGGGATATTTCTATGGGTTCATTTAGGCAGCGATGCGCGATCGGGTTAGTCGCTCTGTTAAGCACTTTGTGTGGCACTGCAGCATACGCGAAGCAGCCCAACATTTTGGTGATTTGGGGAGATGACATCGGAATCTGGAACCTCTCTACTTACAATATGGGGATGATGGGATACGAGACCCCGAATATTGACCGCATTGCCAAAGAGGGACTGAAGTTCACCGACTATTATGGCGAGCAGAGCTGCACCGCCGGCAGATCAGCTTTTATCACCGGGCAGAGCCCAATTCGGACTGGTCTAACCAAAGTTGGCATCCCCGGTGCTGACTTGGGCATACAAGATGAAGACGTCACACTAGCAGCGGTGTTAAAAGATCAAGGTTATGCGACTGCACATTTTGGTAAAAATCATCTAGGGGACCAGGATCGCTTTCTGCCCACGAATCATGGTTTTGATGAGTTTTTTGGCAACCTATACCATTTAAATGCCGAGGAAGAGCCCGAGAATCCAGATTATCCGCAAGATCCTGAGTTTCAGAAGCGATTCTCGCCACGAGGCGTGATTAAAAGTTCTGCCGATGGGCAGATTCAAGATTCGGGGCCGCTGACCAAGAAGCGCATGGAAACAGTCGACGAAGAATTCTTAGCCGCTTCCTTGAATTTTATCGATCGAGCGCATGCCGAAGAGAAACCTTTCTTTGTCTGGTTTAATTCGACACGTATGCACTACTACACTCATACCGCTGAAAAAGAATTGGGTTTATCGGGGCAGGGTTTCTATAACGATGCCATGGTAGGCCACGACATGTTGGTCGGACAGCTTCTCGACAAGCTTGACCAACTCGGCATAGCGGATGACACGATTGTCATTTATACGACCGATAACGGTCCGCATTACAACATGTGGCCAGATGGCGCTATTACACCGTTCCGAGGCGAGAAGAACACGAATTGGGAGGGAGGTTTCCGGGTCCCCGCCATGGTGCGCTGGCCAGGAAAAATCCCTGCAGGCGAGATCAGTAATGAAGTCATGTCGCATTTAGACTGGTTTCCCACACTGGCAGCGGCGGTCGGTAACGAGACTGTCAAAGAAGATCTAAAAGTCGGAACACGGATTCAAGGCAAGCCTTATAAAGTGCACCTCGATGGCTATAATTTCCTGGATCACCTTACGGGTGAGTCAGACAAGGGCGCGCGCAAAACCTTTTTCTATTGGAGCGATGATGGCGACTTGATGGCCATGCGGGTGGGTGACTGGAAGGCGCTATTTGCTGAGCAGAGAGCGGCGCAATTTGATGTCTGGCGCGAGCCCTTCGTCTACTTGCGAATTCCGAAGTTGTATCATCTGCGTCGAGATCCTTTTGAACGCGCCGACATTGACTCGAATAACTATAACGATTGGTGGAACCGTCGGGCTGGTCCGCAACTGTCAATTGCGCGGGTTGAATTGACGCAATTTCTAATGACATTCCAAGAATTTCCGCAGCGTCAGAGGCCGGCATCATTTACTGTCGACCAAATTCTTGAAACTGTTTTTAGTCAGGGCCGGTAGTCGGCAGACTGCGACTCAAGACTATGGGTGAAAGGTCTTCGACAAGTGATC
>DOVB01000031.1 GCA_003520285.1 Halieaceae bacterium | reverse complement strand
CTGATTATTAAACAAGGTCTGCGCGAAATGAAGCAACTGGTTCACCCGCAAGCCGTGATACCGCTGCGAGTGGGCGGCCGTCGTGTCGATGCCGCCATTATCAGTGCTGTTTGGAGTTTTTTCGCGGTCTACGTAATAGCCTATCTGGTGATATTGCTCGTACTCATGGCGACCGGGCTCGATTTTCTGACCGCGTTTTCTGCGGTCGCAGCCACCCTGAATAATTTGGGGCCTGGTTTGGGTGAAGTGGCGACTAACTACGCCAGCATATCGGATCAAACAAAATACATCCTGTGCTTTACTATGCTGCTAGGACGTCTCGAAGTTTTCACGCTGCTGGTCTTGTTCACGCCCATGTTCTGGAAACGTTAAACAATTACGCTCTGTGTTTTTTGATCACTTCATAAGCCGATTGAATTTCCTGTGATTTTTCAGTGGCGAGCCGGATCATCGCGTCCGGAACACCTTTCGCTATGAGCTTATCAGGGTGGTTCTGACTCATGAGCTTTCGATACGCGCGCTTGATTTCCGCATCCGTCGCTGATGCCTCTACACCCAGTGCCTCGTAAGCAACTTCAACACGTGTTATCGAACCCTGCGACCCGGGCGCATGATGAAACTGGCCTTGCGCCTGGGCCATTCGCAGCAACTGGGCAATTTGAGTAGCGCGAAAACCCAGCAAATGACCAATCCGATCAAGCGCCCGCTGCTCAGCTGCATCCATTTCTCCGTCAGCTAAAGCGAGTGTCACCAAGAACAAAAATAAGGTTTGCTTTAACTGCGGGTGTCGGCCTGCAAGACCAAGGAACTCATTAATAACAGGCTCTACCGAGAAACCACTATCCGCGCCCGCCTTAAAAAATGTAATCGCTCGCTGTCTCATGCTCTGATTTAGCTGCATTTGCGAAATCAAAGATTCTGTGTGCTTGATCTCGACTTCGCTGATGCGGCCATCCGCTTTCGCTAAATAACCGAGCAAATGAAATGTGGTAGAGAAGAAATTATCTTGCAGCTTTGCCCGCATTTCTGGCGAAGCAAACTGCTGAAATCGGCTGAAGCCCCGATCGAAAGCGTGGCCTACCCAGAGCCCCACAATAAGCCCCACAAAGCCCAGAGCAAAAAAGCCCAAGAGACCACCGATTAATTTTCCTAGAAATTGTTTCATACTATCCCAAGGTCAGTGATAATGATTTACGCCCTGTTGCGGGCGAACTCTAAACCGCTTGTAAGTCCATTGATATTGCTCGGGGTAATCTCGCAACAGCTCCTCTATGGCTTTGTTCATAGCAGTAGCCGCGTCTGTTGTATCCCCGGTCGATACGAGCTCTGGCGCCTTCGTGATGTGAACAGAGAAACCCTGCGGTACACGATAAGCGACCAAAAATAATACTGCCGCGCCGGTTCTTTGCGCCAACTTTAAGCCAAGCGTTTGAGTAAAACAGGAATGGCCCATGAACTCAGCATTACACCCCGAGCTTAGATCGCGTGGCACCTGATCAGGTAGTATGCCAATACCACCACCCGCTTTAAGAACCCGTGTTAAGCCAACAATACCTTTTGCTGTCGTTGGGTACAGGCTCATTCCCGTACGAGTCCGCCTGCTGACCATTAGGCTCTCCAGACCCGCAACATTCGGCGGCTCATACAAGCACGCTAGTGGCAGGGTTTTATTGAGATAAAGCCCAGCAAATTCCCAGTTACCGAGATGCGGCGCTAAAATGATAACACCCCTAGATTGAGCTTTGGCCGCTTCCACCAGCTCCAGTCCCTGAATTGTTACAGCCATAGCCTCCAGCTGATCTAACGAGCCAGCCCAAACTTTGCCGAGTTCACAGAACCATTCGCCAGCGGACCGGACTGAACTTTTAGCAAGCTCGTATTGCTCTTTATCTGAAAGTCTCGGGAAAGCGAGCCGAATATTTGTGAGCGCACTCTTTTTTTCACGGAGATTGAGTAGCCAAACCCCATCTCCGAGCCGACGCCCAAGCCACCGAGCAACTTCTAGGGGAAGCCAACTAAGGATACGCAATGCTAAATGAATGATTATGGTCGTCATGCTGCCTTGCGCAGAGCGCGGTTCTAGAGAGACCGTATATCGAGGCCGTAATACGCTGTATAATACGTGGCTTTGCAGAGCTTGTGTAGCGAGGTGTCCGTGTCCACCAACAATACGACAATGTCGTTTCAAGAAATCATTCTGACCCTACAACAGTTCTGGGGTGATTATGGCTGTGTGATCATGCAGCCTCTGGATATGGAAGTCGGGGCCGGGACCTTCCACCCAGCAACTTTCCTTCGAGCTATAGGGCCCGAGTCTTGGAAAGCCGCCTATGTGCAGCCCAGTCGGCGTCCAACGGATGGGCGATACGGCGAGAACCCCAACCGACTGCAACATTACTATCAATTTCAAGTGGCTCTAAAACCCTCACCCGACAACATCATGGAGTTATACCTAGATAGCCTTAAAGCGCTAGGTATCGACCCAACCGTTCACGACGTGCGGTTTGTTGAAGATAACTGGGAATCGCCCACGCTCGGTGCTTGGGGCCTAGGTTGGGAGGTTTGGCTTAACGGTATGGAAGTCACTCAGTTTACCTATTTTCAACAAGCCGGTGGCTTGGAGTGCTTTCCCGTGACCGGAGAGATCACCTACGGTTTAGAGCGACTGGCCATGTACATCCAAGGTGTCGATTCCATTTACGACTTAATCTGGGCACGTGGGTCTGATTCAGTTGTCACTTATGGCGATGTGTATCACCAGAATGAAGTGGAAATGTCGCACTATAATTTCCACGAGGCGCCCGTCGATCAGCTTTTGATTCAGTTTGATCTCTACGAAACGGAAGCCAAGCGCTTGGTCGAGAAATCATTACCACTGCCTGCCTATGAAATGGTCATGAAAGCTTCGCATACCTTTAACCTTTTAGATGCGAGACACGCGATTTCAGTGACCGAAAGACAACGTTATATTTTGCGAGTTCGAGGCATCGCCAGACTGGTCGCCCAAGAGTACTACAATTCGCGTGCGCGGCTAGAGTTTCCAATGGCAACAATAGCAGAGCGCGACGAAGCGCTGGCCAAATGGCATGCAGAGGGCGCCGCATGAACGACTCATTTCTCATTGAAATTGGAACTGAAGAGCTCCCACCTAAGTCTCTCCAAACTCTAGCGGTAGCCTTCCATGACGGTGTCGTTGCTGGGTTTACCCAATACGGACTGGAACCTTCTGAGAGCGAATGGTTTGCAACACCTCGACGTTTAGCGGTTAGAATCCATAAGCTGAAAGCGAAAGCGGAAGATACTACCGAAACTCTATTAGGCCCGCCGGTTAAAACAGCCAAAAACGAGGCCGGTGAATGGACACCCGCGGCTCTCGGTTTCGCTAATAAGCAAGGCGTTAGCCCAGAAACGCTTATCGCCATCGACACCGATAAAGGTGAGCGTCTCGCAATCACCCGAACAGTCGAAGGCGCAGCAGTCACTGAAGTAGCTGCCACAGTAATCAATCAGGCACTAGCGGAACTCCCCATCGCCAAAAGAATGCGTTGGGGTAGTCGACGAACTGAGTTCGTTAGACCTGTGCACTGGGTGGTTTGCCTCTACGGAGACCACGACACTTTTGACCCGATTTTTGATCTAGTCCCGTCGCGAGTATCACGCGGACACCGATTTCATGGCCCCCAATCGGTCGTTATCGACTCACCGGAGCGCTATGAAGCCATTTTAGAAAGCTGCCATGTCGTTGCCAGCTTCGATAAACGCCGCTCTCTGATTCGCGATCAAGTGATCACACTGGCAGACCAGCTGTCTCTGAAAGCAAACATAGCGGAAGATTTACTAGACGAAGTCACTGCGCTGGTCGAATGGCCCGTGGCTCTTGCCGGCTCTTTTGATCCGGATTTCCTGCGGGTGCCGTCCGAAGCTCTTATTGCCTCCATGAAAGAGCACCAAAAGTACTTTCATCTGACCAATCAGAACAATGAACTCGAACCACTATTTATCACAATTGCCAACATCGAAAGCCCAGAGCCAGAGCGAATTATCAGCGGTAACGAGCGAGTTATCAGGCCTCGTCTTGCCGATGCTGCGTTTTTCTTTGATACGGATTTAAAGACTCCGCTCAAGCAGCGAGATTCAGAGCTTGCGAAAATGACCTTCCAGCATCAGCTTGGCTCAGTGCTCGACAAGGTAAAGCGAGTACAACAGCTTGCCCTGGTCATCGCTCAAGAGATCGGTGCTGATGCGCAGGCGGTTGAAGCTGCGTCTGCACTGTGCAAATCAGATCTTGCTTCTGAGTTGGTGAACGAGTTCCCGGAGCTCCAAGGCATCGCCGGCGGATATTATGCAAGGGCTGAGGGTCTGGATCATGTGGTAGCTGCGGCTATCAAAGAACATTATTTACCCCGATTCGCCAGCGACTCGCTTCCATCGTCTTTAGAGGCAACCGCTGTCGCACTGGCAGATCGCTTAGATACGCTCGCCGGTATTTTTGCGATTGGTGAGACACCATCTGGGTCGAAGGATCCCTTTGCTTTACGCAGATCAAGTCTTGCCGTTTTAAGATTGTTGATTGAGAACAAACTTGACTGCGATCTTGAAAGCTTGCTCGACGCGGCGTTCCGCGGCTTACCAGTGACGCCACAAGAGAAATCTCGCCAGGCTCTCAGTGCCTACATCAACGAACGTTATTACGCCAAATACGAGCAGGATCAAATCAGCCCCTTGGTGGTGCGATCAATCCTTAATAAACAGATTTCTAGACCCCTAGACTTCGATAACAGAGTCAAATCAACACATGAATTTCTAGGTCTGGAAGAATCTTTGGCGCTAGCGAGTGCTTACAAACGTGTAGCTAATTTGCTAGAAAAATCTGACTCAATCCAACCTGGGGTAGTAAATCCCGCGCTGCTGATAGAACCCGCAGAAAAAGAACTGGTGGCCGCTTTAGACGCTTTACAACCCAAGCTTGACGATCAGTTAAAACAGCTCTCTTACAGCGACTACTTAACCACCTTAGCGTCACTGCGCACCCCTGTTGATCTATTCTTTGATGGTGTGATGGTGAACAGTGACAACCTCGAGTTGAAAACCAACCGTCTCGCCATTCTTCAGCGCTTAGACGGTTTATTTGGCGCGGTCGCCGACTTAAAAGAATTGGCGTAACTGCGCCAGCGTTTTGACATTGTGGCTTAACGGGCATGGGCTTAAAGGGCTGGGTCTCCTGCAAGCCCGAGGTCTCTTACCAATGACCTCGAGGTTCGCGCTTTAATCAACCTTACACATCTAAATTTGCTACGTTCAGTGCGTTCTGCTCGATAAACTCTCGCCGCGGCTCGACGTGATCGCCCATCAAAGTGGTGAACATCTGATCCGCCATGATCGCGTCTTCTATGTTCACTTGCAGCATTCTTCGCGACTCAGGATCCATTGTTGTTTCCCAAAGCTGCTCTGGATTCATTTCACCAAGACCTTTGTAACGCTGGATGCTGTAGCCTTTCATGGCCTCTTGCATCAACCAAGACAAACCTTCAGTGAACTCTTCAATAGGCTGCGACTTCTCACCCCTTCTGACCTCACCCTGGGGTCCAATCAAGCCACCCAGAGTTTGCCCTAATGCCAAGAGTTGACGATATTCAGCGGAACTGAAGAAATCTCGACCCAAGATCGTTTCATACTCAACCCCGTGGTTATAAAACTTCACGACTGGCAAATACAACTCTCTCTCAAGATCTTTTCGAACCAGAACCGAGTATTCGCTACCATTCACCGAAAATCTTTGCAGTCTCTCGTTCAAATTATTAGCAAAATCAATCACATACTGCTCATTAGACATAGCATCCACGGTAAGCGGGTCACTGTACACAAGGCGCCACAACACGTCATGTGTGTACAGACGACTCAGACGGTTAATGGTTTTATCGACCTCGCGATATTGCTGAACCAAGTTGCTCAAAGCGACTCCAGAAATAGGAGGTGCCTGGGGATCTGTCACTAAAGAAGCGTCCTCTAGCGCCGACTCGGTCAAGAATTCCGTCAACGCTTCGTCGTCTTTAAGATACTGAAATTGCTTTCCCTTACTAATTTTGTAAAGGGGCGGTTGAGCGATGTAGATGTGGCCTCGCTCTATCAACTCCCTCATATGACGGAAAAAGAAGGTTAATAACAAGGTTCTGATATGCGATCCATCAACATCGGCATCTGTCATGATGATAATACTGTGATAACGCAACTTTTCAGGATTGAACTCTTCTTTGCCGATGCCGCAACCCAAAGCAGTAACAATTGTGCCGACTTCTGCCGACCCTATCATCTTGTCAAACCGAGCCTTTTCTACGTTTAAAATTTTACCTTTTAAGGGCAGGATGGCCTGGAATTTTCGATTTCGACCCTGTTTTGCCGATCCCCCTGCCGAGTCGCCCTCTACCAAGTAAACCTCTGACAAGGCGGGATCTTTTTCCTGACAATCAGCAAGCTTTCCGGGTAATCCGGCGATATCTAACGCACCTTTGCGACGCGTCATCTCACGCGCTTTGCGGGCAGCCTCTCGAGCGCGAGCTGCGTCTAGCATCTTACCGACGATAACCTTGGCATCACTGGGGTTCTCGAGTAGATAATCATTCAGTTGCGCTGACATGACCTGCTCTACCGTCGTTTTCACCTCAGAAGAAACCAGCTTTTCTTTTGTCTGAGAGGAAAACTTAGGATCGGGTACCTTGACGGAAATAATGGCCGTCAAACCCTCGCGAGCATCATCTCCGGTCGTATTAATCTTCGCTTTCTTCGCAAGACCTTCACGCTCAATATAATTATTCAAACCTCGGGTCAAAGCGGCTCGGAACCCAGCCAAGTGAGCACCACCATCTTTCTGAGGAATATTATTAGTATAGCAGTGTAAGTTCTCTTGAAACGAGTCATTCCACTGCAAGGCGACCTCAACCGCAACGCCCGTATCGGCGTCAGGCTCGGTCATAAAATGGAAGAGTTTATTCACTGGTGTCTTATTTTTATTCAAATAGTCGACAAATGCGCCCAAGCCACCAGAATAGCTGTAAGTCTCGCTTTGTCCTGATCGCTCATCGGTCAGCTTAATCTTGATACCTGAATTTAAAAATGCCAGCTCTCTCAAGCGCTTAGCAAGTAGATCAAAGTGAAATTGAATATTGGTAAACGTTTCTGGCGACGGTGAAAAACGAACCGTTGTGCCTGTTTGAGTGGTTTCTCCAACAACCGCTAAGGGCTGTTGCGGCACGCCATGCGCATAATGTTGCTCGTACACTTTACCCTGCCGCCGAATGGTCAGAGTTAAAGATGAAGACAGCGCATTCACCACAGAAACACCAACGCCGTGAAGACCACCCGACACCTTATAGGTATTGTCATCAAACTTACCGCCAGCGTGCAACACGGTCATAATGACCTCTGCCGCAGAAACACCCTCTTCATGCATCTCAGTGGGTATTCCGCGTCCATCATCCGAAACGGTAATGGACTCGTCTGGGTGCACAATGATATCAATGGTAGAACAGTGCCCAGCTAGGGCCTCATCAATACTGTTGTCGACCACCTCAAACACCATGTGGTGAAGGCCTGTGCCGTCGTCGGTGTCACCAATATACATACCCGGTCTTTTTCTAACGGCATCCAAACCCTTAAGGACCGTGATGCTAGAAGAATCGTAGTTGGTGTCTGACATAAGTTGCTCACTTTCCAATTGGCGTTGCCGCATAGTATAACACGAGAGCTGGCCTGGGGTGCTTATTGACGTTATAACACGACGCCATGTTCCACATGGAACACCCTTACCAGCCCGGTATCGACGCTCAGGTTCATTGCTTCAAGCAAGGGGCTCACCAATGAAACCTGCGTCGCGCTTAAGAACACCTGTGCCGACAAGCTAGAAAGAACAGACCCCAATAGCCTTAACCGCTCTTCATCGAGCTCGGCCGCCACATCATCTAACAACAGCACAGGAGCAGCCGGCCTTCTCGCACCATCGCCATCGGCCGGCACACCCGCCATCCTGCGATAAACCACCATCTGAGCCAACTTCAAAGCAACCAATACTTGTTTCAACTGCCCCCTAGATAACACATCACGTGCCAGCCTTACCTCACCATCTACTATCGAGACCACCTGGATATCCGCTCGATGAGGGCCAAGACCAGTGAACCCCCGCCGGCTGTCGACATCCGCTGCGCCATTCAAGGCGCTCGCCAAAGCCTCGCCCG
>DOVB01000205.1 GCA_003520285.1 Halieaceae bacterium | reverse complement strand
GTGGGCGCTAGACATGAATCCTGCTTCATACGACGCAGGTGCTAGGTATACGCCTTGCCTCAGCATGCTGTGAAAAAACTTAGCGAATCTTTGTGTGTCACAAGCCATGACTTGTTGGTAGTTTTCTACCTTGGGTGCATCGGTAAAGAACAGCCCAAACATCGTGCCCGCGTGGTTGGTAGTGAACGGAACACTGGCTTTGTCGGCTTGTTCTTGGATGCCTTCGCAAAGTGCCGTCGTGCGAGCAAACAAGGGCTCGTAAAAGCCGGGTTCGGAAATAATGCTGAGCGTGGCGAGTCCTGATGCCATCGCGATTGGGTTACCGCTGAGAGTTCCCGCTTGGTAGACCGGGCCTAGTGGCGACACATACTCCATATACCGTCTTTTGCCTCCAAATGCGCCCACCGGCATGCCGCCGCCGATGATCTTTCCGAGTGCGGTCAGATCGGCGTCGATACCGTAATAGGTTTGCGCTCCACCAGTCCCGAAACGGAATCCCGTCATGACCTCATCGAGAATTAAGAGAGCACCCGACTGATCGCATACTTCGCGCAGCGCCGCCCGAAACTCGGGGGTTGGGAGAATGCAGCTCATGTTGCCGCAAACTGGTTCAACAATGACGCAGGCGATCTCATGGCCGCGTTGGGCAAAGCATTGTCGCAGTGATTCTGGATCGTTGTACGTTAACGTAATGGTGTGTTCAGCCAGCGAGGCGGGCACACCTGGTGAGCTCGGCACGCCGAAAGTCAATGCGCCAGAACCTGCTTTGACTAAAAGTGAATCAGAATGCCCGTGATAGCAGCCTTCAAATTTTACAATGGCATCGCGGCCAGTGCAGCCCCGCGCGATTCGCAGGGCGCTCATGGTTGCTTCGGTTCCCGAGTTGACCATTCGCACCATTTCCATATTGGGTAAAGCTTCGCAAATTCGCTCGGCCAATAAGATTTCGAGTTCTGTGGGCGCACCATAGCTCAACCCAAACTCCGCTCTATCAATCACGGCTTGTCTGACGATCGGATGGTTGTGTCCCATGATCATTGGACCCCAAGACAGCACATAATCGATATAGCGATTGCCATCGACATCGTAGAGATAAGCGCCATCTGCTTTGTCAATAAAAACGGGGGTTCCACCAACGGCCTTGAACGCTCTCACCGGGGAGTTGACACCCCCAGGAATATGCTGGCCTGCGCGCTGGAACAAAGTTTCGGATTGATTCATGAGCCTCTCAATATCGATTCGGTTAGAAGGTGGGTTTTAAGACCACAAGGATAACGATTGCGAATAAAAACAACACGGGGACTTCGTTAAAAAATCGGTAGAAGACGTGCGAGTGCTTGTTTTGATCATCCATTATGATTTTTAAGTAACGACCACATTGAAAATGGTACAACCAAAGCGCTAGAACCCCTGCCAGTTTGAGCCACCACCAGGGCTGTGTTTGATAATAGCTCCAGTTAGCGCCCAGGAGCGCGAATCCGAAACCGGCTGTTAAGACTAAAAATGGCGTGGTAAATCGATATAGTTTGCGCGCCATAATGGCCAGTTGCTTGCGCGTATCGGGATTATCCGAGGCGGCATGGTAAACAAAGATACGCGGCAAATAGAACAAGCCTGCAAACCAGCAGACCATGAATATAATGTGAAACGCTTTCATCCAGAGCATTGTATTGGCCACCAGCACGCCGGCTAAGCCGGATCAGACTTCGATTGGATAGGCGGGCTGCACCCAGCGATTACTGGGTCGGCTATGAGCGGACAGTTGGCTCATGCCGAGATTGACTCCGCGCACATATCAGCATCGGATAACTCAACCCATGTTTCGCGCAAATAATACAGCAAAACCTCGACTAACGCGCGCCTAGGTGACCGGCATCGCAATGTTCCGTCAGGTGTCGGCTTACCTTGCACTTTGATGTTTGTGGCGCAAGTTAGCTTGGGTGTGACTCTCTGTCGCAGCAATCGGCGGGTAGAGCAAATTGAGATTGGCTCTTACTCGAAGGTTCGAGAACGCTTACACTATGCCGCTCAATAGTTGAAAAGCGTGGCCAGGTAAACGGTGCCGCGAGGGTTTGGGAGGTAGGATGGCGAAGGTAAGGGTCGGTATCGTCGGTGGCACGGGCTATACCGGTGTCGAGCTGGTACGCTTGTTGGTTCAGCATCCAGAAGTCGATCTCGTGGCTTTGACCTCGCGCGCAGAGGCGGGTCGAAAAGTGGCGGATCTGTATCCTAATCTACGTGATCGATGTGATCTGGCGTTCTCGGAGCCAGATGATCCAAGCTTGTTGGCTTGTGACGTGGTGTTTTTTGCGACACCTCACAATGTCGCCATGAAGTCCGTTCCTGACATGCTGGCTCGAGGACAGAAGGTGATCGATCTGTCCGCAGATTTTCGGCTGCGAGATGCCAGCCAGTGGTCCCATTGGTACAACGAGGTCCACGCTGCCCCCGAGCTATTGGAGCAAGCCGTGTATGGATTGCCTGAGCGCAATCGAAATGCAATTGCAAAGGCGCAACTGGTGGCCTGTGCAGGCTGCTATCCCACCGCTGTGCAACTTGGATTCATGCCGTTGCTGGAATCGAATCTGGTCGATTCCGCGCATCTGATTGCGAATGCCGCAAGCGGTGTAAGTGGTGCTGGAAGGCAGCCGAATGTGGCGAATTTGTTCGCTGAGATGTCGGATAGTTTCAAGGCCTATGGTGTCAGCGGTCACCGCCATTTACCGGAGTTAGAGCAGGAGCTTGGTCTAATAAACGGCAGTCCGGTGGGTCTGACTTTTGTTCCTCACCTGTTGCCGACTATCAGGGGGATTCATGCCACACTGTACGCCACACTTGTGGGCGACTGTGATGATATCCAGTCCCTGTTTGAGGACAGATACCGCGAAGAGCCCTTTGTTGACGTATTGGCGCCAGGTGATTACCCCCAAACGCGCTCGGTACGCGGCAGTAATCATTGTCGGATAGCGGTAGCGCGTCCGCAACAAAGGGATACCGTAGTGGTCATGTCGGTCATCGATAATCTAGTGAAAGGCGCCTCGGGTCAGGCAGTGCAGTGTATGAACATCATGTGCGGTTTCCCAGAAACCGCTGGCTTGACTGGCATTGCTATGATGCCCTGAAGGTCTTATCCTTTATGCAGGTGAACCGTAGCAGAGGTTCTATTTTCACCCAGTACAGCATGATCATTGAGCATTAGTTATGAGTGTTGCAGAATCATTTGACCCTAACACAATTCGAATCGGCTCCAGTGCCTTAGAAAAAATTAAGAGCTTGGTCAGCGAAGAAGGGAATCCCGATTTAAAATTGCGGGTGTACATCACGGGCGGTGGTTGCTCGGGGTTCCAATACGGATTTGCTTTTGAAGAAGCGATCGCTGAAGACGACAGTCTGTTTGGTCAGCCAGAGGCGTCGGTCATTGTTGATCCGATGAGTTTCCAGTATTTGGCTGGATCAGAGCTCGATTATACCGAGGGCCTAGAGGGATCCCGATTCGTGATTAATAACCCCAACGCGGCAACCACCTGTGGCTGTGGCGCTTCCTTCAGTTTGTCGTAGAGCGTTACTCATAGAACGAGTGGAGAGCTAGGCGGGGTAGATTACGCCGAGCGGAACAGTCCCGGCACTACCAGTGATGACCCCCAAATCGAACCGACGGTCGTTGAGCCGCTCATGAGCAAGCCAAGCGAATGCGGCGGCCTCAACCCAATCATGGTGAATACCAAGCGTGAGCGTTGAGCACACAGTAAGATTGGAGCAGTGAGTGGCCAACCTCGCCATAATAGCGGGATTGTTTGCCCCGCCTCCGCAGACGTAAAGATGAGTTTGTCCACCGCTGAACGTGGTTGCGGCTCGAGCGGCAGCAGCAGCTGTAAGGTCCACCAGGCTGGCAGCAATGTCTTCTGGCGGATAGGTATGCAATGCGGGCGTATTGGTCGATAGCCAGTTGTGATTGAAATACTCGCGACCAGTGCTTTTCGGTGGCTCGCGATCAAAGTAGGGGTCGCTGAGCCACTGTGTGACCAACTCGGATCGGACTTGTCCAGACAGAGCCCAAGCACCATCTTGGTCGAAGCTACCCTCGCAGTGCGACGTAAACCAGTGATCGATCAGGGTATTGCCGGGACCTGTATCGAAGCCACAGATGATAGCGCCCGAGCGAATAACGGTAAGATTTGAAAGCCCACCAATATTCAGAAAGATCCCCTGGCCGCCGGCCGCCGCAGCAAGACCTTGGTGAAAGAGAGGTGCCAGTGGCGCGCCTTGTCCGCCTGCAGCTAAATCTCTGCGTCGAAAATCAGCAACGGTGGTGACCCCCGTGATATGGGCAATAGTATTGGCGTCCCCAATCTGCCAGGTGAAGCTTGGTGATTGAGCGCTTCCCTGTGGCCGATGACGGATGGTTTGGCCGTGGCTGCCAAT
>DOVB01000030.1 GCA_003520285.1 Halieaceae bacterium | reverse complement strand
GCGCGGTATCGCGCTCGGGCGTGAATTACTTTCAAATGAGATTGAAACAGGGGACTTGAAGTCCCCCTTTGCTACCCGCACGCGATACCGCGCGCAGGCGTCAGCGCCGTTGCGGCGCTAGAATGAGACAGTCAGGTCGATACCCCAAAGCTCTGGGTCACCGTATTGCATCGTTGTTAGCAGTCCCCATTCGATGCCGTTGAGTCGATACTCTTTATTGGTTAAATTTTTGCTCCACAGACCGATTCTGATATCTTGTGACGCTATTTTCCCCGCCCAATCGATGCGAGCATTCAGTAAACCATAGGAATCAATGCCAGTGTTTACGGTGTTGTAGGGATCAGGAAAAATATCGTGGTCGTCGGTGTAGGCGTAGTCAAGGCGGGCCGTCAGGGCGCCTGTGCCAAGCGGCATGCCATGTTGTAGGAACACGTTATACGTCAGTTCCGGTGTGTACGGGAAACTATTCACGTTTTTTGCATCGAACAATTCGCCAGGTGCCACGCCGGCTGGGCACGGATTGCCAAAGTTAGCATCAATACGGCACTCATCGATGTACTCGTCATATTCAGCGTCAATGAGACCGACATTGAAGCCCAAGGTAGTTGCTTCAGACATTGCGTAGGCGAGCTCTAGCTCTGCTCCTGATATCGTTGCTGAGCCCGCGTTAGTGAAGATGCTACCGGCTTCCTGCTGGTTAAATCTTGAAATCTGCATATCCTCAACATCATTCAGAAAAACCGCGCCGTTCAGTGTGAGATTCCCCGACAGACTTCGCAGCTTGAAACCAGCTTCGTAGCTTGTAACCAACTCTTCATCAAGGGGCTCAGAGAGCAACACGGGGTTGTTTGATTCGGCGTTGAAAACACCGGCCTTCCAGCCTCGCGCAATCCGTGCATAAACGTTGAGCTCATCTGATAAAGCATAGTTCAGTGCGATAGACGGTGAGAAATTGTCGTAGCTCGCTTGTGCTGGCTTAAATTGATCGAGGAGCGTTAATCCAAAAGCCGGGATACCAAACGAGCGGTAGACATTCTTGTCTTCCTCTGAATAACGAGCACCAACTGTGACGGTGAGATTACTGATTGATGTTGGTACGTAATCTACTTGTGCGAAAAGTGCCCAACTCTTGTTATCGAGCCCATATTCAGTATCCAAGAGTGGTGAGCCGTAAAGTGGGAGGTCAAGAGGGTTAATCGTGCGTCCCTCTTCCTCGAAGTAGTACAAGCCCACTACGCTATTGAACTGGTCAGTGTTGCGAATGAACTGAAGTTCTTGGCTGAAGCTGTCGTAATCCACGTCGCGCGATGTTTGCAGTAAATGGAAGGGTGTAGCATCCCAGTCGAGTAGATCGTAGGACTCGATCGAACGGCTTCCAGTGATAGATCTGATCGTGAAGGAATCCGAATCGTAAGTTAAGGTTAAGGCGTGTCCACTCACCTTCACATCGTCAGCACCAGCGCCATCAAGACTGCCTTTGTCAAATCGCTTGGGACTATCCCAGCCGATAATGCCATCGGTGAGTCCTGGCACTGGGATAATACGAGTCATTTGAAAGAAGCGAGGATTCTGATCGGTTTCAAAGCTGTCAAAGCTATAATACGCATTCAAGCGCTCGTTCAAGTCGGCATCGACTGCGACACGAAACGATTGCTTATAAATATTGCCAAAGTCTTCTGTGCTAGGCGGATTAGCACCACTAATGTCGTCGCTAAAGTCGATATTCTTGACCACGCCGTCTCGTTGTTCCTGGGAATACGCTAGCGACGTTCTGATGTCGTCTGACAGCGGGATATCTGCTTGGACCCTAAACATCCGCCGCGACAATTCGCCGAATCCAACTTTGATATCGCCACTGAAGGTGTCTCCGGGGCGTCGAGAGATAAAGTTGACCGCGCCGCCTACAGTATTTTTACCGTAGAGCGTACCTTGAGGTCCACGCAAAACCTCGACTCGCTCTAAATCCATCACATCAAAGATGCCACCGGTATTTTTGCCTACGTACACGCCATCGATATAAAGGCCTGCCGTGGGCTCAAGTGTCAGCGCCGGATTGATTGTGACCGACCCGCGAATGTTGATGGTAAGTCCATTTGCATTCCCCGGGGAATCAGAGATCTGTAAGTTCGGTGTGAGCGCGCCGATATCCTGCGCGCTGGTAATTCCGAGCATTTCGATGGTATCTCGAGTGATAGCCGTAATGCTGATCGGTACATCCGTAATCGACTGCTCGCGCTTTTGTGCCGTGACAACGACCTCTTCGAGTTGCGCCAGACTGCCACTTGCAGTTGCGCCAATCGCGAGAACGACGGGCAGGAGTTTTGTTCGTAACAGCATACTGAATCTCCGTTGTTATTTTATGTTTTATGGCAATCTAGAGTTTCTTCAACTCACCCCAAAGAATCTACCTTCAAATGGCCTATGTCCGAGGTTGACGCCGTCAATATTTATGGTCGTCAATTACGCACAGGAGCTTGTCTTGCTTCCTATCTGACGCACAGAAAGGCTTCATTTGAGACACTTCTGTGACACGCAGATCATAATCTCTTCATTTTTTCTTCAACCAACTGTCACCGTCCTTTCGGCCTTCTGTCATAAACCAACAACCATAATGTCGTTGGTAGTAACCACGAAATTAACAAGAGGCCCTAGCATGAAAAATAGAACTTTGTTGGCGGTATCACTAGCCGCGGCAATCAGCAGCGGTGGTGCACTTGGCCAAGCGTTGCCAAGTCACCAAACTGCAAACGACTGGTTTAAAGAAGCGAATGCCAACATCGCTATGAAAGAAAGAAGCATGAATACGCCAACCACGGCCAAGAACGTGATCTTGTTCGTCGGTGATGGTATGGGTATATCTACGCTCACCGCTGCGCGAATCTTCGAGGCTCAGCAAGATGGTGCAGTGAATGGTGAGGAGCATGAGCTCTTCTTCGAAAACTTCCCATTTACAGCGCTTGTAAAAACCTACAACACCAACTCTCAGGTTCCCGACTCAGCGGGTACGATGACAGCAATGGTTACCGGCCTGAAGACTGATATTGGCGTATTTGGATATGACGAAACTGTTGCTCGCGGTGATTGTGATACAACTACAGAGTCAAACTCCGTAACCTCTTACTTGGAGATGGCTGAAGTCGCAGGTATGAGCACAGGCATTATATCAACTGCACGAATTACGCACGCCACGCCAGGGGCGCTTTACGCGAAAACGCCCGATCGTAACTATGAAGATATCTCCGACATCCCAGCAAGCAGCAATTGTGCGGGCAAAATTGAAGATATAGCGCTTCAATTGGTCAATCTTGAAGAAAATCTAGAAGCTCGTTTCGGCATCGATGTCGATGGTGTTGATGTCGTGATGGGTGGCGGTAGACGTCATTTTCTGCCGAATGATGTTTCGTTCAATGTCGAGAAACCAGCGGCTGCGGGTGCTGAAGGTGATCGTACAGACGGCCGTGACCTGACTCAAGAGTGGCTTGATAAGTACGCTCAAATGGGTGGTGTCTACGTTAACGATCTTGCTGGACTCGAGGCGGTGAATACCGAGACCACCTCTAAACTTTTTGCCCTGTTCAATGAATCGCACATGCAGTATGAAGCTGACCGAGCGAACGATATCGCGGGTGAACCTTCTATCGCAGAGATGACGACGGCAGCGGTCAAGATTTTAGACAACAATGACGATGGATTCTTTTTGATGGTTGAGTCGGGCCGTATTGACCACGCTCACCATGCCGGCAACGCCTATGGCGCCCTCACTGATACCGTTGCTTTTGCCGAAGCTGTGAAGGCCGCTTACGATGCTACAAATCCACAAGAGACTCTGATACTTGTCACTGCGGACCACGGTCATGTAATGACCATCGGTGGGTATGTAATAAGAGGAAACCCGATCTTGGGTAAAGCCGTATATGCCCCCGGCGCCGACCCTCAACTGGCAAGCGATGGCCTCCCGTTTACCACCATCAATTACAACAATGGATTAGGGTTCTGTGATCTGGGTGCCGAAACCGACTCAGACGCAGGTTATGCTTGCGCTAATTCAGCTGGCACAAGAACAGATCTGAGCTCGGTTAATACCCTTGCCCCCGGTTTTCATCAGGAAGGGTTGATTCCATTGAGTTCAGAAACCCACTCGGGTGAAGACATCACCATTCATGCAACCGGTCCTGGCGCTAGTTTTGTGCGCGGAACTGTAGAGCAGAGTATGGTTTTTCATATTATGAATAAAGCACGCCCAGTGATCGGCGAATAAGGAGAGCGAGAGCATGGAAAGTAATACTCGAATGAATAGTCCGTTATCAACTATCGCGTTATCGCTCGCACTCGTTTTGTTAGCGGGTTGTGAGGGTGATGACGGTAAGGATGGCGCACAGGGTCCTCAGGGTCCTCAGGGCGTTGCTGGTGCTGATGGTGCCCCCGG
>DOVB01000023.1 GCA_003520285.1 Halieaceae bacterium | reverse complement strand
TTAGACGATATCACTCTCGAAAACAAAGCGCGCGTGAGTCAGATCATGGCAGAGAGGTGGCCCGACGCTCAGCAGCTCTGGTGCGAGACCACCTGCGTTCTGCGCCCAAAGCGACGACCCAATCAGCGCACTGTGGGCACGGTTCAGATCTGCACTTTTGAACGCCAAGCGGAACTCACCGAGGCAGAGTTCCAACAGCGATGGCTGATCGATCATACCCCTGTTGCGCTCACAACTCAGAGCACACAGGGATACCTGCAGAGCCTCGTCAAAGACAGGTCAGCTGTCAGCCCGGACGGTCTCGTTGAGGAATATTTTCCAGCCGAGGCAGCGCGTTCTTTGGGCGCATTCTTCAATGCCAGCAATGACCCAATCCTACTACAGAACAATATTTCTCGAATGATGACTAGCTGTGATCGCTTTATCGAGAGCGGCAGCATCAATGTCATTCACATGAGCGAGTATCCAATTTTACTAAGGAGCTGACATGAGCGACGGACTGAACGGAAAAGTGGCCTTTATCACCGGTGGTGGCCAGGGAATCGGGCAAGGCATTGCGCTGTCATTGGCCAAGCGCGGGGTGCGTGTTGTCGCGGTTGGTCGCACACTGGCGAAATGCGACAAGACAGTGACCCTGATCCAAGAACGTTTTGGTCAGGAAGCGCTCGCCATTGGCGCCGATATTACCAATCTGGATCAGTTGCCGAACCTCATCGAACAAACCATCGAACGCTTCGGGCGACTCGATATCCTGGTGAATAACGCGGTGAGTGCCACCATTAAACCGCTACTAAAACTCACCCAAGACGATATCCACCGCGCAATGATGAGCGGTCCGATGGCGACTTTGCTGCTGATGCAAGCGGCTTATCCGCATCTCAGCAAAGAGGGTGGATCTATCATCAATATGGCGAGCTCAGCGGCGAAGCGCTGGGATATGACGAACTACGGCCTTTACGCTGCCGAGAAAGAAGCCATTAGAGCATTAACACGAACTGCTGCTAGCGAGTGGGGCGGCAATAATATTCGCTCCAACTGCATCCTCCCGCACGCGAAATCGCCGGCCCTTGAGTGGTGGACGCAAAATCGTCCTGAGGAAGCAGCCGCTTTCGTAAAAACCATTCCGATGCAACGCATCGGTGAGTGCGAAGACGACATTGGTGAATTCGTTGCCATGCTATGTTCCAACCAAAGTCGGTATGTGAACGGCCAAAGCATAGCGGTGGACGGTGGTCAGGCGTACATGGGGTAAGGCCCTGTTGCGGTCTTAGTACCATCGCGAGATGGCTCAAACCGAAGCGCGCCCTGAGGCGCGCATATTTTACTCGACCAAGAACTGACCATACCATCGACGGAATTTAGCAAAGGGACCATCGCCGTCACAGAGCAGGGGGCGCGCGTAATATTTCTTGCGGTCCCAGATCACGAGGTCTTCCTCCATTTGCTGCTTAATATTGGCAATTAAGGCTTTCCCGATCCGCCCCTTGGTGCCGTCAACGTCTTCTCGTCGCTGATAAAACGCATAGTGAGCGCTGGTTATCTCGTTTGTTACTGGACTGACTGTGGCGACGAGTATCGTATCGACCAAGCCTTTGAATCGAACCACACTCAGCCCCGGACCCACATTTTCGTTCTCTATAGAACCTTCGATCTCGCCCTGCGGTGTGGGCTGCCGAGTTTTGAGAAAGCCGCGGCGCCTATGCCCATCAAACTCCATGATTTCTGCATTGGGAATATCATTGGTGCCATGAACGAACATGAAATGCGCAGGATCAACAGCATTCTCACCCATTTCTTGCATGTGTGTGCCAATCTCCCAAGAATGCCGGATAGGGTCGGCCCATTCGTCTGGTGTCGCGTTTAACTCGGGAATGGGCTCCGGTTCATAGGTCGGTGCAATAACTTGAGGGTGGTACCAGGCTACAATGGACCCGTTCACCTCGCGGACCGGCCACGCTTTCAGAACGGCCTCACCACACGCTACTTTTGGCGGCAAATTGGTCGCATAAGGAATATGGGTACACTGCCCCTCACCATTAAATTGCCAACCGTGAAATGGGCAGACAATGTTATCCCCAACAATCTTTGCGCCCTTGCCCATCTGCTCTCGAATACCGTAACCAAGATGAGCGCCCATATGAGGACAATACGCATCGACGACTTTAGCATCGCCCGCCTCAGTCCTGAAAATCACCAGATCCTGATCAAAATAGAACACCGGTTTTGATTCACCTGGCCCAATTTCATCGGAATACGCTACGTGAAACCAACCACAGGGCATCGGTAGTGGAATACCAACGGTTCTTTTCGAATTTACTCTACTCATGTCACTCTCCCTCACCCTTAACGGACTGCTGCACCGCCGTCTACCGATAAAATTTGTCCCGTAATGAACGAGGCCTGATCCGAGCAGAGAAACACCACCGCTGCGGCAATTTCTTCAGGTTCTCCGATACGACCCATAACCGCTGCTTTTTTGAGACCCTCGGCAATCTTTGGTTGCTCTTCAAAGTACTGCTCAACACCGGGTGTCCTAATCACACCCGGAGACACCGCATTGATACGGATACCTCTGGCGCCGTACTCGGCTGCAGAACTCTTGGTCAGAATGTTGACCCCACCCTTTGCGGCTGCATAAGCAGTGTTGTAAGGCTGACCTCTCAGTGATGCGTTCGATGAAATGTTAACGATACTGCCCTTGCCGGCAGCCAACATGACTTCTAATTCGTGCTTCATACAGAGCCAAGTATTGGTCAAACAATAGGTCAGCGTATCGTCAAAGACCGATCGCTCAAACTCATGGATCAGTCCAGAGCCCCGACTGACCGCGGCACTGTTGCAGGCGATATCTAGCGCGCCATACTGACTTACGGCGGTCGCAATCATCTCTTTGACTGCGTCTTCATCGCTGACGTCGGCAACTGCGAGGACTGCGTCACCCCCTGCCTCTTGAATACGAGATACCGTCTCTTGACCGGACTCAGCGTTAAAATCTGCCACCACAACCCGAGCTCCTTCACGGGCAAAGGCTTCGGCAATCGCTCGTCCGATGCCACCACCCGCGCCTGTCACGAGTCCTACTTTGCCCATCAAACATGCCATGTGTGCCTCACCGACTAATC
>DOVB01000038.1:3535-8288 GCA_003520285.1 Halieaceae bacterium | reverse complement strand
TTTCAGCTCCTGATCAAAGAGGATTTAAGTGGGCATCTGCTCGAGGCCTTGTATCGTGGTGAACTCGATGTCTTGCTATTAGCTCTGCCATTCGAGGCGGAGAGCGTAGATACGCGTCGGTTATACCAAGACAAGTTTTGGTTTGCCTGTTCCCAACAGCACAGCCTAAGCAATCATGCCCAGCTCACAGCAGAAGACCTGCGAGGCCAAGATCTGCTGTTATTGGAAGATGGTCATTGCCTCCGCGATCACGTTTTGCAGGCCTGTAACTTAGAGCTAAAAGATGTCTCGCTACCCTTTCAGGCGACCAGCTTGAACACTATTGTGCAAATGGTCGCTAGTGGTATCGGTGTCACTCTGCTGCCCAACATGGCGGTAGGAGGCTCGCTTCTCGCAGGTGTCGATTTGTGCTTAAAACCTTTTGGTGTCGACACGATATCGCGTGATATCGGTCTTATGTGGCGCAAGAAAAGTCCCCGAGTTCAAGATTACGATGCCCTGGGGGCCATGATTGTCGAGTCCAAAGATCCTGCTGTTGCCTGAGCTCACGATACTAGAACGCATTCGATAGAGAGGCGTCACACCTGATCTGGAGGGGAATCCTCTTCTGAGCCGGTGATATTAAATTCGCGGGTGAAAATTTGCCAAAAGGTAATGAATAGCACCGCGATCAGTGGCCCCACCACAAACCCGGTCATGCCAAATAAGCTAAAACCGCCTAGTGTCGACAGTAGCACCAGGTAATCCGGTAGTTTTGTGTCGCGCCCCACCAAAATGGGGCGCAGAATATTATCGACCAGGCCGATCACGAGCGCCCCAAAGCTGATCAGAATGATGCCATCTGTGACGGCACCCGTGGCGAGCAGATAAATCCCGACAGGTAGCCAAATAATGCTCGCACCAACCACGGGTATAAGCGAGAGCAAAGTCATAACGACACCCCAGACAATGGGCGCTGGCAATCCTAACGCCCAAAAAATAAGGCCGCCCAGCGAGCCCTGCGCCATAGCCACGACCAAGCTTCCTTTGATCGTTGCTCGCGTGACTTCGGCAAATTTTTTCATGAGTAAACGTTCACGTTCATCACCCAAGGGCAGCGCTCGAATCAGTACTGGGATCAATTCGGCACCATCTCGGAACATAAAAAATATCAGGTAGAGCATGAGACCAAGGCTTGCTAACCAAGCGAGCGTATTCTGTCCGATCGTCAAGGCATTACTCGCGACTATTTTTCCCATATCGACCGAGAGTGACCCCAACTGTTGCTTCACCGCAGCCATATCGAGCCCTAGACTTGTGATCACAGTATCGATCACTGGGAATGCTGTTTGAATTTGCTCTACCCATAAACTGGGTTTCAGCTGTCCTGATTCAAGCTGTTGATAAATGGCGGCACCTTCGCGAAGAAACGATGAGATTAAGAGCAGGGCCGGCGTGATGGCGACCACCAGACAGACAGTGAGTGTAATCAGGGCCACGGTATTGGGCCGCCTGGGAAGCCATTGCATCAGTCGAAGATGCAGTGGGTAAAAAAGCAGCGCGATGATGCAAGCCCACAAGATGGCGCTAAAAAATGGCATCATCAAGTAAGCGAATGCAGCGGTGACGAGAGCCAGCGCTAGAATGAACGACCTAATTTCTATGACTTTCTGCATGACCGAGCTCTTCTTTCAAATGCAAGCCAGAGTGTAGCTTGGATCGCTCTATGAGTGCATCTACTTTGGGATCCCAACTCAACGACATTTGTGTACACTAGCGGCTTTTCATTGCGAGAGTAAGTTATGGACTGGGCAACGATTTTTCCTATGGGAACAACCCATTATTGGGTTGGTGGTCTGTTGATTGGCGCAGGTATTAGTTGGCTCTTTGTGAGCACTGGTTTAGTCGGAGGTGCGAGTTCGATCCTGACGACACTGTGGACATATGTCACAAGTGATACGCGCTTCAACACACCAAGCAACCTATCTTCCCGAGCTTGGCGCAATATCTACGCCTTAGGTCTGATTGCCGGCGCCTATGTGGGTGTGCAGTGGTTTGGGATTCCGAGTTTAGTCACTGAAGTGGCACCGTGGCAGCTTGCTCTGGGTGGCTTAATCACTGGGTTTGGTGTTCGCTTGAGCAGCGGTTGTACTTCGGGTCATGGTGTTTGTGGCATGGCGCTGTTAGATCTCGATTCAATTTTGGCTGTCGGCGTATTTCTGATGACCGCCATTGTTGTCGCTCAAGTGATGAGCGCTGTTGGAGGTGGGCTGTGAGACCTATTGCTCTGTTGCAGGTATTTCTGGCGGGCGGTCTGTTCGGATTAGGCTTAACTTATTCGTCGATGGTGCAGCCCGAGGTAGTACTGAGTTTCCTGACGTTTAATGACTTCGGCTTACTCTTAGTGCTGGGTGCTGCCACCTCATTCACGTTTGTGGTTTATCAAATTGTGCCGCGAGTCCGAAAAACACCTTTGTTTGGAGCCCAATTTGGCAGTCGGCCAGCTAATGCACGGTCACGCACGCTGCTGGGTGCCGTTGTTTTTGGTGTCGGCTGGGGTATCTCTGGGGTGTGCCCGGGGCCAGCAATAGCGGCTCTGGGTAGTGGCAATTGGCCGGTACTGTATGCGCTGGGCGGAATGTTAGCGGGTGCTTATTTGCAAGGTCGTTTCTTTGCGCCTAAACCCCAATGATTCGAGCGTATTCGGGGCTGTGCAGCCCCCGTCATTCTTTAGCGCGATGATTCAGGAGGTTCTGCCAGCAAACCTCGGCGCTTGAGTAAAGGCGTAATATCTGGCTTTCGACCGCGGAGATTTTCAAACAATTGCATCGCATCCTCTGAGCCGCCTCGTGATAGCAATGTGGCTCTGAATCGATCGCCATTGGCCCTTAATGCCCCGCCGTTCTCTTTGAACCATTCAACCGTATCAGCGTCGAGCACCTCACTCCAAATGTAGGAGTAATAGCCCGCGGAATAACCGCCAAGAATGTGAGAGAAGTATGTTGTTCGATACCGCGGTGGTACCGGTGCAAAGTCAACTCCCGCATCGGCTAAGGCCCGTTGTTCGAAGGCGACTACATCTTCTGGTGCTGGCACTTGATCGGGTGACAGTTGATGCCAGGCTTGATCCAGTAAAGAAGCTGCTAAATATTCAGTCGTGCTAAAACCCTGATTGAATTGGCTGGTGCTAAGTAGCTTGTTCAGTAGCGCTGGATCCATGGGTTCGCCGGTCTCATGGTGAACGGCATAGTTTCTAAGAACACGTGGCCAAACTGCCCACATCTCGTTCACCATTGAGGGGTATTCGACAAAGTCGCGAGGCACCGACGTGCCAGATAATGACGGATACGTGACATCGGAAAACATGCCGTGGAGCGCATGGCCGAACTCATGGAACATGGTGGTCACTTCATCCCAAGTCAGTAGAGTGGGTTCGCCCGCGGGCGGCTTGGGCACGTTCAAGTGGTTAGCGACCACAGGTTGAGTACCCATTAAATGGGATTGAGGCACGTATGCATTCATCCAAGCGCCACCGCGTTTGGACTCACGTGCG
Source organism: Halieaceae bacterium (assembly GCA_003520285.1). Classification (GTDB taxonomy): domain Bacteria; phylum Pseudomonadota; class Gammaproteobacteria; order Pseudomonadales; family Halieaceae; genus Aequoribacter. The sequence continues at coordinate 4,756 of DOVB01000038.1, read as the reverse complement.
TAAAAATCTTGAATAAAGAGCGCCAGAGTTGAGCCGTCTTCGTTGAAGACTTCCCACACTTTGACATCGGGATGATAGACCGGGAGATCTGTTCGTGCTTTAAAGGTGAGCCCAAAGACCAATTCCGCAGCGTAAAACACGCCTTTCTCGAGTACGTTATTCATCTCGAAATAAGGCTTCAGCTGGGCGCCATCGAAATTGTATTTTTGGGTTCTGACTTTTTCCGAGTAAAAATCCCAGTCCCAGGCTGCCAGTTCGAACTCACCACCCTCTGCGTCGATCATCATTTGTAATTCGTTAGCTTCGCGTCGTGCATTGGCAACGGCAGGTGGTGCTAAACTCGCCAGTCGCTCATTGACGGCAGCGACAGAGCCGGCTGTTTGTGACTGGAGTTGGTAATCGGCATGGTTCTCAAAGCCTAACAGTTGCGCAGCCTCGGCTCTTAACTTCATGACTTCAGACACGATTGCGGTGTTATCAAATTCGCCGCCATCCGAACCACGTCCCAGCGAAGTCTCGTGGATTCTCTGGCGCAGAGCTCGATTCGTCAGGCTAGATAGAGCTGGCTGGCCACTGGTATTCAGGAGTGGGAGTACCCATTTGTCGGGCATATTACGGGCTTCAGCAGCAATCTTTGCAGCCGCTATTTCGTTGCTGCTTAAGCCATCGAGGGCTTCCGCAGAGTCGACCACAATCGCTTTGGCATTGACTTCCTTGCGCACGTTTTGGCTGAACTGATTGCCTAATACCGCAAGCCTTGCATTAATCTCTTTCAGTGCCTCTTTGGCATCGTTGCCAAGTGTGGCTCCCGCGAGCACGAACTCTTTGTAAGTTTCTTCTACTAGTCTTAGGTCTTCTGAATTCAACCCAAGTTCTGTGCGATTCTGATAAACCGCGCCGATGCGATCAAATAGCTCACTATTGAGCAGGATAGCATCACTATGTGCTGACATCGCAGGTGCTAGTTCGGCTCTGACTTGCTCGATGGTGTCGTTGGTATGAGCCGATGCCAGGTAATAAAACACCCGAGAGGCTCGTGCTAAGGTGGCGCCCGAGCGCTCCAGCGCGACAATGGTGTTTTCGAAAGTGGGCAGTTCAGGATTTGAGGCGATCGCCAAGATCTCGTCTAGTTGCTCCTTCATACCCGCTTCAAGGGCAGGTTTGTAGTGGTCATCTGCGATCGCATCGAAGGGCGGATACTGCATGTAGAGCGTGCTGTTG
>DOVB01000038.1:0-3436 GCA_003520285.1 Halieaceae bacterium | reverse complement strand
CTGTTGATTGCAGGCTGAAAGAAGAGCTGCGCTCACCAATATCAGGCCTGATATGAGATGTTTCATGGATTAATCCTTGGTCACATTAGTCTTTTTCAGAATACGCTGATGCGCGGCTCAGTTCAAAGGCTCCGCTTGGTAATATGACACCCGTCGTCATAAAAGCGTCAATAATTTGTCATGGTGGTTAAACCAAATAGCAACATTTCTGCTTTTGTATAGAGGGTTGGAATACGTCTTTTACTACAGGAGTTTTTATGTCGATTTCATCAAAATTGGGCGTTGCAGTGTTAGGCGCATCATTGCTGTTGGTGGGATGCAGTGGTGATGATGGTAAAGCGGGTGCTACTGGTGCTACCGGCGCTACAGGTGCTACCGGTGCTACTGGCTCTACTGGCTCTACTGGTGCTCCTGGACAAGATGCGACAGATACGTCGATTGCTTTGACTGTGCTCGGATCATTCGCGTCAGGTTTGTTCGATGAATCGTCTGCGGAAATTGTGGGTTACGCGCCATCGTTGAAATATGCCTACGTTGTCAACGCGGCGCAGAAAACGATCGATATCATTGATGTTGCTTCGCCAACCGCTTTTGAAGTCGATCAAATTGATACCCCAGTCAAAACGCTTGCTGTTACCGATGACGTCGAAGCGTTGCTCGACTTGGCCGCTGGTAGTTTAGGTGAAGCGAACAGTATTGCGGTTTCGAATGAGACCCTGGCGGTGGTGATTCAGGGTAGTTCCAAGCAAGATACCGGATATGTCGCTTTTTATACCACTGATGGCACGTTTTTAAACAAGGCCTTCCGTACGGGATCGCTACCCGACATGATTGAATTCACTCCCGATGGCACGATGGCGGTGATTGCAAACGAGGGCGAGCCTAACGGCGATTACTCGGTCGATCCTGAGGGTAGCATCACCTTAGTCGATATGACTGCAGGTGCCGCAAATCTGAGTGCAACTGATGTGTTTCAATTGCGTTTCGATGCCTTTAACGCCGGCGGAACCAAAACACTCGGAGAGGGCGTGCGGGTCTCAGCGAAGGCCAGCTCTGTAGCAGCTGATTTAGAGCCCGAATACGTCACGATATCCGGAGATTCGAGCTACGCTTACGTGAGTTTGCAAGAGAACAACGCGATTGCAGTTGTCGATCTAGCGGAGCGTGAGATCACAGCGGTACACAGTTTGGGTATGATCGACCACTCAATTCCCGGTAATGAGCTTGATGCCAGTAACCGAGACGGTGCAGTCAATATTCGGAATTGGCCTATTTTTGGTACGCCTATGCCCGACACCATTGCGTCATATGAGTACAACGACGTCACCTATTTGCTGACGGCCAATGAGGGAGACGGACGTGAATATCTCACTGATGCCGCTGACGCCGCCGCATGTACAGCTGCCGGCGGCTTTGAGTTCGATGATGGCGATTGTTTTCACTACCTCGATGAAATTCGAATCAGAGACATCGACGCGGCCGCGTTTGATGGCGATTTGCTAGCGCGGTTGCCCGCAGATTTTCAAGAGAACGAGCAGTTAGGTCGTTTAAAGGTAATCACTAATCTGGGCACCACCGGCGATTGCGCTTCACTGGCAGTCTCTGGTCAACCCTCTGCCGCTGACTGTACCTACGAGTCTCTGCATTCTTATGGTTCGCGCTCATTCTCGATCTACAACACCGATACTTGGGAACGCGTATACGACTCTGGTAGCGATTTCGAGCGCATTACTGCCAATCGTCTTGGCGTTGATCGATTCAATTCGACCAACGATGAAAATGATTCTGGTGATAGCCGATCGGATGACAAAGGTCCCGAGCCAGAAGCGCTAGAGGTGGGTGTGATCAACGGTAAAACCTACGCATTTATTGGTGCTGAGAGAGTCGGCGGCATCTTTGTTTATGACATCACTAACCCGGAAAGTGCTGAGTTCGTGCAGTACTTGAACAACCGAGACTTTTCGGTCGCCGATGTTGAAGCTGCAGTGCAGGCTGGGCAAAAGGGTTTAGATTTGGGACCTGAGTCCATTAAGTTTGTGCCCGCCTCAGACAGCCCCACAAGCGAGCCAATGCTGATTGTCGGTAATGAAGTGAGTGGTACCACAACTTTTTATGGCATCACCGTAACAGGTCCAGCCAACTGAGCAGGGCCTGACGCGGTCACGTCTTGTGACGCTGACTGTTGCGTTTTAAGATTGTTCAATGAAGCCCCGCATGCGGGGCTTTTTTTGATCTCTGGGATTACTAGGTAGAACTTTGCGGGATATGTCGCGTTTATCTGGCTTCTTGAGGCATCGAAGGGAGCTAGTGAGCTGCTTTGCGAGAGCGTCCTGCTCTCGATCACAGACTCAGGCGACTTGCTGCGTTTGGGTTAGGCTCTCTGCCCAGGGCGTATAGGGCAAGCCCAAAGCCTCTGCTACCGCAGCATGGGTGATCTGACCAGCGTGAACATTAAGGCCGTTAGCCAGATGAGAATCGCTGCGTAGTGCTCCCACTAAGCCTTTGTTGGCGAGGGCGAGGGCAAATGGGAGGGTTGCGTTGGTCAGAGCAAGCGTAGAGCTTCGAGCCACAGCGCCCGGCATATTGGCTACACAGTAGTGCACCACGTCATCGATTCGGTAGGTTGGATCTTGGTGAGTAGTGGGTCTGCTTGTCTCGAAGCAGCCACCTTGATCTATGGCCACGTCAACCATTACGGTGCCAGCCCGAAGCTGTCCGACGAGCTCTCGGGAAATAAGTTTCGGCGCTGATGCCCCTGGAATCAGAACAGCACCAATGATCAGATCGGCCTGTTTGGCTTCTGCTTCAACGACGGCTTGGGTTGAGTAAAGGGTTTGAACTCGACCATTAAAGATATCGTCGAGGGCCCGCAATCGGTCCAGTGATCGGTCGACCAACACCACACTAGCGCCCATGCCCACTGCCATCTTGGCGGCATTTAAGCCGACCACGCCGCCACCAATGATCAGAACGCGCGCAGGTGCTACTCCGGGTACCCCGCCCATCAGAGTGCCCGAGCCACCTTGCAGCATCTGCAGGTGATATGCTCCAGCTTGAATAGAGAGGCGCCCAGCAACCTCGCTCATGGGCGCGAGTAGAGGCAATGAGCCATTGTCAGCTGTCACTGTTTCATAGGCAATGCATGATGCCCCAGATCGGAGCAAGGCCTCGGCCTGGATTGGATCGGGCGCTAGGTGTAAATAGGTGAATAAAAGCTGCCCTGGTTGAAGCATGGCGCACTCGTGGGCTTGTGGTTCTTTCACTTTGACGATCATGTCCGAGTTGCGAAAGATGAGTTCGGCAGAGTCGACAATACTGGCACCCGCCGCTTGATAGGCCTCGTCGGTAAAACCAATGGCAGCGCCACCACCGGATTGGACCGCGACGGCGTGTCCGTGGGAAACCAGCTCCTGCACGCCAGAGTTCTTTATCTTCC
>DOVB01000056.1 GCA_003520285.1 Halieaceae bacterium | reverse complement strand
TGCGCTTCCCAGTGATCATCAGCGGGCTCACTCGAGAGAGCCACGCAACACGGTAGACTTGCCGAATGACAGAGTTCGATGGCGGATTCAAGGAGAGTAGAGGTTCCCCAAGGCAGGGCTCGCTTGTCGCGGCCCATGCGGCGGCTTTTACCTGCAGCGAGAATTAAGACGCCTGTCTTGCCCATGTCTTTGCTATCCAGTGCAACCTATGTGACCGGTCTGCATCCATTTGATGTTACTCGCTGCGCTCAGGCAATAACACAAAATCGCTACGGCTTTGGCGCAGCTGAAGTGGGCGTTAGCGTCCGACGCTGCTCTTCAACATCCTCAACAAGCCATGCCTTAATGAGTGACTGGTAGGGCATATCGCGTTTGTTGGCTTCAATTTTAATTCTGTCGAGCAAGGATTCGGGCAATCGCAGGGAGATAGTTTTTGTTGACGGTTTCAAGTTTGGAAACTTGGCATTTTTCGCCTTGTTCCAGTCAAGGAACTCCGTAGAGTCATTGGTTTCCCAAAAAGCCCGCTCTTCTGCCTCAGAGCTGAATTCAGGAATTTCTTTCAGTTTGTTCATAAACTTGTCTCTCCTTTTGGTGCATGTCGCGAGCGGAGATAATCCTGATCAAGGTATTCTGCGCACGTAAGGTAAAAGTGACATGTAACAGCCGTCGGTCATCGGTAATTCCGAGGGCGTGAAAGCGGGGTTCGTCTTGACTGTGTTTAAGGTCGCCCAACAGCAGCAGAGGTTCGTTGAAAAAAATCTGCTCAGCCTCGGAAGGTATTACCTTGTGTTTATTGACAATTTTAGGGGTGTTGCTATGACCCCAGTCAAAACCGCGAATGTTGTTAAAATCGAGCATAGGTGTATATTATCAACATATACATGTTTGGCAAGTATCGCTAACAAGCGGCGATTCACACAGTGTAGTGCCTGCGGTCTCCTTGTAATGCGAGCGCTTTGTGTTATTTTAGCGATCTGAATATTATTCGACAGTGATAGCGCACTTAACCACCATGCTATTTTTTCAGACCGGACTTTGATGGTTATTTATGTTTGATGGTTTGATTGGCTCATCATCACAGACTCTCGAGCTCAAAAGCTTGATCGCTCAGATTGCGAATACTGATGCGCCGATTTTAATACGCGGTTCTTCTGGGGTGGGCAAAGAAATTGTTGCCCGTTGCATTCATCAGTCGTCGGATCGCGCCGCTGCGGGTGAGTTCGTTGCAGTGAACTGTGCGGCGATACCACACGACCTGCTTGAGAGCGAGTTATTCGGGCATGTCAGAGGCGCTTTTTCGGGCGCAATATCTGACTACAAAGGCAGATTCCGTCAGGCTCATGGTGGGACGCTGTTCCTTGATGAAATTGGTGATATGCCTGAGCAATTGCAGGTCAAGCTCCTGCGTGTTATCCAAGATGGGAGAGTCAGGCCCCTTGGTGCAGACAAAGAGATACAGACAGATTCGCGAATAATATCGGCAACGCATCTCGATATGGAAGAAGCAATAAAAGTAGGCTCTTTCAGAGAAGACTTATTTTTTAGATTAAATGTGGTGCCTCTTTTCGTTGCTGATCTCCGCGAGCGGCAGGAGGAAATCGCCGATCTCTTCGAGTTTTTTGCGAATAAGTATGCGTCTAGTCACCCCCCGATCAGCCTTTGCCCCTACTCTAGTGCACTAATCATGACCTACGATTGGCCGGGCAATGTCCGAGAGTTAGAAAACTTTTGTCAAAGGTTGTCGATTTTTTATCCTGGGCAGAAAATTGACGTTAGATCTATCTCACAACAATTTATCCCGCCGGGTATGCGATCAATCATTAGTGAAGTGGCGGCGATCGGATCTGGTTCTGCGCTCCCTGACCTCGAAAGTATCGGTTTGAACGCTGCTGCCTACGATCCTGCGGCTGCGCAAAGTGAAACAGATTCTCTCCATGCACTCCAAGACTTCGATCGGTGGATCGGGATTGGTTTAGAGGATCTCGATGTGTCTGAGGGCTTAAAACAGTCGATGACCGAAATAGAAAAACGGCTCATCTCGTCTGCGCTCAAACTGGTTAATTACAATGTGTCAGAGTGCTCCCGACTGTTAAAGGTCAACCGAACGACGCTGATCGATAAGATCAATAGGTATGAAATTTTGTAGGATTCTCCTTGTGTCGGAAAACCGACACGCCGGTTAGCCCAGCAGATTAGAAACAAAAATGCCCTTTATTTTCAACAACTAATGTTTATTGGCGCATGATTTGCATGGAAACAAAAAAATGCACAGCGAGATCAATTTCGAGTGAAGTGTTTATTGTTACAGATGTTCAACAGCTCCGATTTCTCGGGTCATCTCAAGGGGGCTTTTGAGTCGTTAGGCCACAACTTCGCAATAGAAGAGGTCTCTCTCGATAATCTTTCGAGTCGTCAAGCAATGCAGCCCTCTTGCACGGTCTGCTGTGTTGGTGATGAGGTCATAAGGTCTCAGGCATCGCTCTATGTTCTCGCTGAGTCTCTTGAGTTCAAAAGCAGTGTGTTCTTGATTCCGCGTAATGCCATCGAGCTGGCGCTGCTCCTCGGCCGCATGGGCTGCGAAAGGGTGTTTCCTATTCCAGAAAATACCAGTGATTCCGATGCCTGGTTGTTTGTGGCTACTCAAGTTCAACAGCTCATTGGGGCCGTATCTAGCAGAGAGGGCGCGCGAAAATCCATGATTTTCAGTGACCCCAAAAGCAAAAGCATGTTGGCGCTGATAGAGCGCGTAGCAGGGGTCGAGGTGTCTACCTTGCTCACGGGTGAATCAGGAGTAGGGAAGGAAGTCGTGGCCACCATTCTCCATAAAATGTCTGCGAGGGCAAGAAAGCCTTTTATCGCGGTTAATTGCGCCGCAATTCCTGAAAACTTAGTAGAAAGTTTTTTGTTTGGGCATTGCAAGGGCGCATTTACCGGTGCTGTTAAAGATCAGCCCGGCGTATTTGAGGAGGCTGACGGCGGGATTGTTTTTTTGGACGAGGTTGGTGAGCTTCCTCTTCATGTTCAGCCAAAACTCCTCAGGTTGTTGCAGGAGCGACGGTCAGCGAGGGTGGGAGCGCACAAGGAGCACAGCTTCGATGTTCGAGTGCTCGCTGCTACTAATCAGGATCTCCATGAGCTGGTCAAGCAGAAAAAGTTTAGAGAAGATTTGTTTTACCGGATAAACGCATTCCACATCAGAATACCGAGCTTGAGGGAGCGGACAGAAGATATCAAAAACATCGCACTATTCTGTGCATCCTCATTACTGATCGGAGGTTGCGTTGCCGAACTCACGGAGGAAGCGATACAGAAGCTAATCTCTTACGGTTGGCCTGGTAATGTTCGTGAGCTTGAGAACGTGATTTGCCGCGCTAAAGTTCTGGCGGTTGCCGCTGTCATCGAGCCACAACATATTGTGTTCGACTCTGTGAGCTTCGTTGACGATGGCCCAGATCCCGAGAGTTCGAGCCTTCAAGCGACGTCAGGCGCGCCTCAGGGCTCGGTATCAAGCCTGTCTGCGAGTAAAGAGGAGCTAGAGCAGCAGTGGATCCTCAGGGCCATCGAAGAGACGAGTACTCGGGAAGAGGCAGCGGCTGTTCTCGGGATTAGCCCGAGAACACTAAGACATAAGTTGCAAAAATTCAAACAATTTGGATCTATGGTTACAGAGCAGAGATCTGAAGCGATCGGAGGATTTGGTTCATGATAAGCGATAAGACTGTCAATGGAGTTCTAGGGCTTTTGCAGCAGGCACAGGAAGTGCATAGAAAATCTTCAGAGCTCGCAGCTTTCTCTGGATTGGAATCTTCCGCTACAACGGGTAAGTTTTCTGACAGCATCATGGACGTGATCAAGGATGTCAATTCGCAGCAGATGCAAGCTAGCGAAACCAGGGCATCATTCGAGTACTCAGAGGACATGCCGCTGACTCAGGTTATTCTGGACACGCAGAAAGCGTCGATTGCTTTTGAAGCGACTCTTCAAATAAGAAACAAAGTTCTCAAGGCATACCAAGATATCATGAGTATGCCAGTGTAATGCGAGCAGGTGAATTATGGAAACTGTTATGATCGACAACGCCTCGAATCGGGGCGGGGCTGGCGTCCCTAGTCTTGCTGGTCAGGATGATGCGGGCGGTGCCGGCTCCTCTAAAACGGCGTCGGAGCCGAACCAAAATACAGCGCTGAGCACCACAGCGACGGGCCTCGCTCCAACTGTCAGGAGAGTGCTCCAGCAGCCTGCCGTGAAGCGTTCAATGCCCGCGATTTCTGTTCTTTTGGCGGTACTCCTTTTTGTCATTTTTGGCTCAATGCTAAATTCAACCGGTTACCGCTCGATATCCAATGGCATGAGTGAGCCTGATCGACAGGCATCATACGACGCTCTGCTGGCATCTCAGTACAAGGTAAGGATTAATCCCGCGTCAGGAATGATAGAAGTCCCAGATGGATCATATCAGCAAGCCAAGTTGTTCTTGGCTTCACAAGGTCTCCCGAGGTCTGCCATTGCTGGAGGATATAGCGCGCTGAATGAAAACGCGTCTATGACGCAAAGCCAGTTCATGGAACAGGTCCAATATAACAACGCTATGGAGCTAGAGCTCGCAAAAACGATAAGCCAGATAGATTCCATCGAGAGTGCCAGAGTCCACATAGCGGTCAACAAGCAAAGTGTTTTCGTGCGAGAGCGGATGCCATCTAAAGCTTCGGTGGTTGTGAAACCCTATTTTGGCCGGGTGGTGACGCAGCCACAGGTCCAGTCCATCATCCACCTGGTTTCTTCGAGCGTTCCCTACATGTCAACGACCGATGTCACCGTAGTCGATAACTATGGGATCTTACTGTCATCAGATAGCAGCGACGATAGTCTCGGAACACAGAAAAACATCGATTTTGAAAGACGTATGGAAGCCGAGCTGTCAGGTCGGATAGTGGACTTGATAATGCCGGTCTTGGGCGAGGGTAATGTCAAGAGCATAGTCAATGTGGATGTAGACTTTACCGAGACAGAGTCAACTTTTGAAGAATTTGATCGAAGCGGAACCGGACCAAAAACCAGATCAGAAGTATTAAGTAACGACGAAGTTACAGGGCAAGCTGCGGCTGGGATTCCCGGCGGCGTTTCTAACATAGCGCCTGATGCTCCAGAGTTAGAGGCCACCGGCGCGGCAGCTGGTGCGGGTGCAGGGCTAGAGACTAATCAGCGGACTCAAACAACGCGCAACTACGAGTTAGATAAAGCTGTCAGATATGTCAAAGAGCAGCCAGGACGGGTTTTAGGGTTGACCGCAGCTATTATGCTTAATGAGTCGGCCCTGCGAGATTTAGTATTAATAAAGCTGCGACAAGCTGCTGGTACCACATCCAATTCGAACCCATTAGAAGGGGGATTGGCACCAGACAGTGCGGGTGATGTGAACGCAACCTCAGTCGGGTTGGAAGAGTTTTCAGAGCAGCAGATCAACGAGCAGATGGACATCGAGATCGAGCGGTTTAGGGGGCTCGTGATAAGGGCTCTGCCATTTGACGACGTAAGGGGTGATAGCATTAACATTGCCGCGGCGCCGTTTTATGTTGATGCTCCGATAGAGATTATTACTCCATGGTGGGAGCAGGAAGGGATCGTTGAATGGGGTAAGCACGGATTTACGGTCATTGCGTTTCTGTTTCTCTTGCTTCTTGTCGTTAGACCCATCATGGCATTCTATATGCCCAAACCAAGTGTCGATGACCTAGCCGTTCTCGCAGAGAAGATGAAGGATGGAGAACTCACCCCGGCAGAACTAGAAGCTCTTGAAAAAGGGGAGACGCTCGAAGAAATCAAAGCGAAACTCAAGCCCAAGAAATCGTCGATATCAGCCGATATGTTGGATACTGCCAACACCTATGATGATAAAGTGGCACTCATCAGGCTTTTGGTGGCCGAAGACTCGGGACGAGTGGCTAACGTGCTCAAGAAAATGATCAAGCCGGCTTAAAGTAGGGAGTGGGCATACAATAGGAATTTGATGATGGCAGACAAATCAAGCACTTCAGGGGCTCTTGATAGCGAGTTCATTTCTATGACGAGCACAGAGCAAGCGGCGATCATTGTGTTATTGCTGGGTGAGCAGCAAGCCTCCGATATTATCAAGTATCTCAATCCGAGAGAGGTGCAGGCTCTGGGTTCTGCCATGATGTCTGTTGCCGATATCCCGCAAGAATCTGTGAATGCCGTCCTCGATGACTTCGTGCAAACAATCAAGAAGCAAACCAACTTAGGGCTCGGGACTAACGAATACGTAGAGACGGTGTTTAAGAGAGCACTGGGCGAAGATAAAGCATCGACGGTTCTTGGTCGAATCTTGCCAGGTGCCTCGAGTAAGGGCTTAGAGATCTTAAGATGGATGGATCCAAGGGCGATAACCGACATGATCTCTGGCGAGCATCCTCAAGTCATCGCCATTATTCTCTCGGTCTTGGAATACGACATTGCTGCTGATGTTCTGAATTTCTTACCGGCCGAAAAGCGAGCCGAGATTTTGCAGCGAGTCGCGAACCTGGAATCTGTTCAACCATCTGCAATGGAAGAATTAGAGCGGATCATGAAACAGCAGTTCTCCAATAATTCATCTGCTAAGTCCTCTAGTTTTGGTGGTGTCAAAACGGCGGCCAAGATCATGAACTTCGTAAAAGTCGACCTTGAAAGCAAGATCATGGGTGATCTTTCGGCAATCGATGAAGACATCATGTTAAAAATTCAAGATAGTATGTTCACCTTCGATAATCTTTCGATGGTAGATAACAAGGCGATACAGGTTCTCATGCGTAATGTTGATCAAGACATGCTGATGGTAGCCTTAAAGGGTGCAGGCGAAGAAGTGAAGGAGAAGTTCTTCGACAACATGTCTCAGCGTGCCAGAGCAATGTTCGTTGATGATATGGAATCTAAAGGCCCCATGCGCATATCTGATGTAGAGGATGCTCAGAAAACCATCATGCGTCTCGCACGAAAGCTCTCAGACGCTGGTGAATTAGTGCTCGCTGGACGAGGTGATGACTTTGTCTAACCCAGATCCAAACCGTGGTGCAGTGTCATGGCAGCTCACTGAGCTCCTCGCCGCAAATAAGCGCGCCAAATCCTTTTCCAGCGCCACTTTAGCCGATCTATCGGAGACCGACGGTGGCTTTGAAAAGATTGCTTGGCAACAGTTCTCAGATTTGGATTCCATCGCTCCATTGGCACCCGCAGCAGCGACTGTTGATAATATTAGCTTGGAGCTTGGGTTGGCATCTGATGAGGAAATTGTGCCCACAGTGCCGTCGGGGGTTGAGCAAAACAAGAGTTCACAGGTGCTCGAATTTGAATCCGAAGAGGACGCTGAAATTTTTGTGGACTCTGGGGTAGACGAAGGTCAGGAGTTCGAAGACGAGAAGCAGTTGTCTGCAGATTCAGATTTAGAGAGCAAGAGCTTTCTGGCTGGTCTCGCGGAGGGTCGCCGGCTCGAGGCGGAGGAACGATCACTTCAAGCCGAGAACCTCCACAGGTGCGAGTCAGTCTTGGAGGATATTCGAGCCAAGCTAGAAGAGATGCCTCCACTCTGGTCACAATTGGGAGAGCTGACATCTCTCGTCGCAGAGACCCTTGTGCGGGAAAAATTGTCGATTGATGACTCGCTTTTGAGTCGTTTCTACAAATCTGTGATAGAGGAAGCCTGTATCAAAGAGCAGGTCCCTGTCGTTGTGGAGTTGAATGGCCAGATTGAAGAGTGGTTCGCGCAGTCTGGGTTGACTTTGGATTTTAATGATCGCGTCACGATAAAGGTTGATCCCTCTTTGTCAATCGGTGATATCCGAATTAGCTTCGACGAGGTCGTGGTAGAAAAAATGCTAACAGCAGATGCTGCGTTATTGAGTCAACGCATCTCGGAGATTGTCGCTGATGGGCATTGATTTTGAGATGGGTTGGGTCAAGCGCGACCTCAAGTCGGTAGACGCTGAGCGGTCGTCACGAGTCCTCAGTGTCACTGGCAATATTATTGAAAGTCAGGGTTTTGTCGCTGGAATGGGAGCGATGTGTGTTATCGATGATCCAAGCGGTGGCCATCCAGAAGTTCTTGCTGAGGTGGTGTCTTTCGATAAAGAGACTATCAAGCTGATTCCGTATCATGAGACCGCCGGACTGTCTCGTAGGAGTCGAGTGAGGTTTTTTTCTGAAAGTGTTGGGCTATCCGTAAGTGATGATCTGTTAGGACGTGTGATCAATCCTCTCGGAGAAATCATCGACTCGCAGCAGGTCAAGCGTGATTCGCGAAACGCGACACACTTCTCCGGGTCAAAAATCCCACCTCTTGAGAAAGCGAGCATAAATCAGCCACTTGATGTTGGTGTGCGAGTCATAAATGCTTTGTTAACGATGGCAAAGGGTCAGAGGATTGGATTAGTTGCTGGTTCTGGCGTCGGTAAAAGTACTTTGATGGCTATGATTACCAAGCATACGGATGCCGATGTTGTCATTGTCGGTCTTATTGGCGAACGGGGGCGGGAAGCACGTGAGTTCATCGAAGATACGCTTGGTCCGGAAGGATTGAGAAAGGCAATTATTGTTCTCGCGACCTCCGACACAACTGCAGTGATGCGCAGAAGAGGGGCAGAGGTATGCCATATCTTAGCCGAGTATTTTAGAGATAAGGGTCAGAATGTTTTACTACTTTGCGACAGTTTAACGCGTGTGGCTCATGCGCAACGAGAGATTGGACTCGCAGTTGGAGAGCCTCCTACAAGTAAAGGGTATCCCCCGTCAGTGTTCACTGAACTTCCCAAGTTAATGGAGCGCGGAGGGATGGGTCGACCCGGCTCCGGGAGTATTTCCTCGATATACACGGTTTTGGCTGAGTATGATGAGGGTATGGACCCTATAGTAGAGATAGCGAGAGCGACCTTAGACGGGCAAATAATGCTATCAAGGCAGTTAGCGGATGCCGGGCACTATCCAGCGATTGATCTTAACGGATCTATTTCTCGGTTGGCAGCGAAAGTTGTATCAGACGAGGTGCTTGACGCGGCAACGAGATACCGTAGGTATTGGTCTTTGTACGAACAAAATAAAGACATCATAAACATAGGGGCGTACAAATCTGGCGCAGACGAAAGTCTGGATGTGGCAGTAAGGATGCGTTCCAGTATGGTTAAGTTTGCGAGACAATCGGTCGATTTGGCTGCTAGCATGGATGAATCGGCGGAAGGTCTTCTGGCCCTAATGGGCGAGTCATAAGCGATGCAGAAATGGACTGCTGTGATAGCAAAAATTGCTAACGCTCAGTCTGAGTTGTTACTGGAAATCCGGTCTAGTGAAGAAAAGAGGGCCGCTGTCCATGGCTCGTTAAAATCTCTCCAAGAAGCGATTGATGCTATTGATGATGAGAGAGCTCTCCAGAAAGAATATGTAGGATACAGTTTGAAGGTTTCGCGCGATTTCCTTGCCCGGCTCAGTGTGCTAAAGCAGCAATGTTATGACGACCTCAACGTAATAGAAGATGATTTAACTGGCTTGACGGTCAAACTGAACAACTTAATGAAAGAGAAAAAGAAGTATGAGAAGTTGGTAGAGTCGATCGAACTCTCTGAAAGAGCAAAGTTACGACGTCAAGAAGATGCTGAGTTAGATGATAGGATCATCATGGCTCGGCCGCTCCGATAGTACTGGCACGCTTTGTGCATAGGTAACAGTGTCGATGCAATGTAAGAGGATTGAGGCAAGTGGACTCCATAATAGGTTCGGTGATCAAAGGATTGACTGCTGGGTCGAAAAGTACCGAGATCAGCGATTCTAAGTCGCCTCAGGCACAAACGGGTGTAGACTTTAAGCGCATCGTGGGCGAGACATTGGCGGCTGAAAAAATCCGCCAATCTGGCAATACTTTGCCGACAGCGGCAAATCATGCCGTTAAGGTCGGAGCTGAGACTCAATCGGGTATTTTTGACAGACTTGGGCAATCAGTGTCCTTAGATGTCATAGATGGTGATAGTTTCGATTTAGTTGTTATTGGAGAAAAAGCTTCAGTTGAAGAAGCAATGGCTTTTGGGCGAGAAGCGGGTCTATCGTCTAGTACGATATCTCAGTTGTTTGACGGTGATGCGGCAAAATCTTTGGCTTCTGACGGGCGCTCTCTGCCATCTAGTGGTAGCGCAGCATTTCAGGCCTTATCGCTTCAGCCAGGCGTGACCGCCTTGAGTGCTCCCAGCATGGCAGCTATGTCTGTCGACGACGCACCAGAGGCGATGTCTGTAACTCTCAGCACCAACGATGCCTTACGCTATGCCAGCACCCCTCTTGGAGCGG
>DOVB01000135.1 GCA_003520285.1 Halieaceae bacterium | reverse complement strand
ATCGCTCGCGGATTTCCACTCCGCTTGATGGTTCCCAGCACCATTATTGTGGGTCCGGTTGGTGCTGCTGAGCGAGGTCGCGCCCATGAGTGGGGCGAGGGATTGGCAGAGGGTGTCAGTCTGGGGATTTTTTAAAAAAATCGATGATAACCCCCTTAGGTGAATTGAGAAAAATCGATTGAGCGCATAGACTTGCGCGCTGCATTAAATAGCGAGGTAACACATTATGGCGGGAAAAACGCTCTACGATAAGTTGTGGGATAGCCACGTGGTTGAGATGCGCGACGATGGTACCGGCTTAATCTATATTGACCGGCACCTGATTCACGAGGTCACTTCTCCGCAGGCGTTCGAGGGCTTGCGCCTTGCAGGGCGCGGATTATGGCGTCGAGATGCCAACCTCGCGGTTCCAGATCACAATGTGCCAACCGGATCGCAAGAGCGGGCGGGCGGGGTGAGCGGTATCCTTGATCCGGTATCGAGACTTCAAGTGCAAACGTTAGATGACAACTGCGCGTCTTTCGATGTGGTGGAGATTCCAATTAATGATGTCCGCCAAGGTATTGTGCATGTCGTTGGTCCTGAATCAGGCGCTACTCTGCCGGGCATGACCGTTGTTTGCGGCGATTCACATACCTCAACTCACGGCGCTTTGGGCGCTTTAGCGCACGGTATTGGTACTTCCGAGGTGGAGCACGTTCTGGCCACGCAGTGTTTGATACAGCGCAAGATGAAAAATCTTAGGGTTAGGGTCAATGGGCGGCTGCAGGTGGGCGTGACCGCGAAAGATTTGGCACTAGCCATTATTGGCCGCATCGGCACCGCCGGTGGCACAGGCTACGCGATTGAGTTCGCGGGAGAGGCGGTTGAGCATTTATCGATGGAAGGTCGCATGACACTGTGCAATATGTCGATTGAGGCGGGCGCGAGAATGGGGATGATCGGTGTTGATGATAAAACCATCAACTATGTTGCTGGCCGCGATTATGCACCAAAGGGCGCGTTGTGGGACGCGGCTGCCGCTTATTGGCGCACTTTGCACTCAGATGCCGATGCCGTGTTTGATCGCGAGGTCGTGCTGGAAGCCGCTGAGATCAAACCTCAGGTGACTTGGGGCACTTCACCAGAAATGGTGTTACCCATTGATGCGTATGTCCCGACGCTGGCAGAACAATCTACTGAGGTTGAGCGAAGCAGTCTCAAACGAGCGCTCGAATACATGGGCTTGACCGGTGGTCAGGCGATTACCGATATTCAGCTCGACAGGGTGTTTATTGGCTCATGCACGAATTCCAGGATTGAAGATATTCGCGAGGCGGCTGCAGTTGCCAAGGGGCGCAAGGTAGCGGGCTCTATTAAGCAAGCGATGGTGGTCCCGGGCTCTGGCTTGGTAAAGCAGCAGGCGGAGCAAGAGGGTTTGCACACAATTTTATTAGAGGCAGGATTTGAGTGGCGTGAACCGGGCTGCTCCATGTGCTTGGCGATGAACGCAGATAAGTTGGGCCATGGTGAACATTGCGCCAGCACGTCTAATCGAAACTTTGAGGGGCGTCAGGGTATTGGCGGGCGCACTCACTTGGTCAGTCCTGGCATGGCAGCAGCTGCGGCGATTGCCGGGCGTTTTGTCGATGTGCGTACACTGGCAGGAGACACACTATGATTCCTTTTGCTGCATTATCTGGACTCGTTGCACCTATGGATCGTGCCAACGTCGATACCGATGTGATTATTCCAAAGCAGTTTTTAAAGTCGATTAGACGCTCAGGCTTTGGCCCCAATTTATTCGACGAGTTGCGTTATTTAGACGAAGGGCAGCCGGATTCGGATAACAGCCATCGGCCCTTGAATCCAGACTTTCCTCTTAACCACGCGCGCTATGCGGGTGCTCAAATATTACTCACTCGAGCGAATTTTGGTTGTGGATCGTCGCGAGAGCATGCGCCGTGGGCGCTGGCGGATTATGGTTTCAGAGCCATTATAGCCCCGAGTTTTGCCGATATATTTCATAGTAATTGTTTTAAAAACGGGTTATTACCCATTGTTTTAGATGAACAAATTGTTTTTAGGTTGTTTGATGAGCTGTATGCGACCGAGGGTTATACGCTTACCGTCGAATTGGCGGAGCAGCGAGTCATTACACCAAGTGGCGAGGTTCTCTCGTTCGACGTGGATTCGTTTCGAAAGCGTTGTTTACTCGAGGGTCTTGATGATATCGGCTTGACTTTGAAGCAGGCAGACGCGATCCGACAGTTTGAGTCTCAGTGGCGGCAACAATCGCCCTGGTTATTTGACGTGATTGAGTAGGAGTTGGAATTGGCTTATCAAGTACTTATTTTACCGGGCGACGGTATTGGTCCAGAAGTCGTCGGTGAGGCGCGTCGGATTATGACGCAGATTAACTCGGCGCTGAGTATCGAGATGCGGATCAGTGAAGGTTTGCTCGGTGGAGCGGCGATTGATGCGACTGGAGTGCCCTATCCAGACGCTACTGCGGCCGCCGCAAAAGAGTCAGACGCTATTCTGCTTGGTGCTGTGGGCGGTCCCAAATGGGATTCGCTCGAGCCAGCATTGCGACCAGAGCGGGGGCTGTTAGCCATTCGCTCTGATCTTGAATTGTTCGGCAACTTACGGCCCGCGATTCTGTACCCACAGCTAGCCGGAGCCTCGAGCTTAAAGCCCGATCTGGTGGCGGGTCTTGATTTGCTGATTGTCCGTGAGCTGACCGGCGGTATTTACTTTGGCCAGCCTCGCGGTTTTGATACGACAGCAGAGGGCGAGAGGCGAGGGTACAACACCGATGTGTACAGCGAGAGTGAGATTAGGCGCGTTGCACATCTCGCTTTTTCACTGGCACTTAAGCGAGGGAAGCGGGTGTGCTCAGTCGATAAAGCCAATGTACTCGAAGTCACGATGTTGTGGCGGGAAATCCTCATTGAAGTCGCTCGTGAATATCCCGAGGTCGAGCTGAGCCATATGTATGTCGACAATGCGGCAATGCAGTTGATTCGTGCGCCCAAGCAGTTTGACGTCATGGTGACGGGTAACTTATTTGGCGATATTTTGTCGGATGCAGCGGCAATGCTGACTGGGTCTATAGGGATGTTGCCCTCTGCATCTTTGGATCAGGACGGACGCGGCTTATACGAGCCATGCCATGGTTCTGCGCCGGATATCGCGGGCTTGGGGGTCGCCAATCCACTGGCCACTATTCTGTCTGTGGCAATGATGTATCGCTATAGCTTAGATCAGCCGACGGCCGCAGATCTCATAGAAAAGGCAGTGGGTATCGTGCTTGATCAGGGTTTTCGCACAGGGGATATTGCGTCAGAAAATGATCTCGTTCGATCCACGCAAGAGATGGGCAGTGCGGTTTCCGATGCCTTGGCATCACTTATTGTACAAAAGGACTGAACAGTATGAGTCGGGAAGTTAATGTGGCGGTCGTTGGTGCGACTGGGGCTGTTGGGGAAGCGATGATCGAAATTCTCGAGCAGCGCAATTTCCCGGTGAAACAGTTGTTTGCGCTCGCGAGCTCGCGGTCTGTAGGAAAGACGATTCGCTTTAAAGGTCAGAACGTGACAGTAACTGACTTAGCCGAATTCGATTTTTCTCAGGTAGAGATTGGTCTGTTCTCTGCTGGCGGCGATATCTCGGCCCAGTATGCGCCAATTGCGGCTGCAGCGGGCTGTATTGTGATCGATAACACGTCCCATTTTCGTCGCGATGACGACATTCCATTGGTGGTCCCTGAGGTCAATCCAGAGGCAATAGCGGATTATAAGAACAGGGGCATTATTGCTAATCCAAACTGCTCCACCATTCAGATGCTGGTGGCGCTTAAGCCCATTTATGATGCGGTTGGAATTACACGGATCAATGTGTGCACCTATCAGGCGGTGTCTGGAACCGGTAAAGAAGCCATGCAGGAGCTTGCATCTCAAACTGCGAGCCTGTTGAACGGGCAGGGCGCCACCGCCAGCATTTACGCCAAGCAAATTGCTTTTAATGCGCTGCCGCACATCGATAGTTTTCAAGAGAATGGGTATACCCGTGAAGAAATGAAAATGGTGTGGGAAACTCAAAAAATCTTCGCTGATGCTGATATTAAAGTGAATCCCACGTGTGTGAGGATTCCGGTATTTTATGGACACTCCGAGGCGGTGCACATTGAGACTCGCGAGAAATTGACCTTCGCAGCCGCGCGAGCATTGTTGAGTGAGGCGCCTGGCGTGGAGCTGTTGGATGAGCGCGAAGATGGCGGTTATCCAACCCCAGTGACGGAAGCGGCAGGTCAAGACCCAGTCTATGTGGGTCGGCTGCGAGAAGATGTCTCGCATCCGCTGGGTTTCAATTTGTGGGTTGTGGCCGATAATGTCAGAAAAGGCGCGGCCTTGAATAGTGTCCAGATTGCCGAGCTGTTGATTGCAGAGCATTTATAATTAATACTCCGCAGCGATGTTAAATTTTGAACCGAGCCCGAGCCCGAGCCCGAGCCTAGGGCTGGATCGAGGGTTAGATTTAGGTCCAGTGGCAGTGCCGGATTTAGGCTAAGGTCTGCATCGGGAAGGCAGAGAGTCGGTCTAAGTCCATTGGCAGTGCCGGATTTAGGCTAAGGTCTGCATCGGGAAGGCAGAGAGTCGGTCTAAGTCCATTGGCAGTGCCGGATTTAGGCTAAGGTCTGCATCGGGAAGGCAGGGAGTCGGTCTAAGTCCCGTAGCAGGGCATGACTCAGGCCTGGGTCTAGGTTCGGCGCAGGGTTTAGTTTTAGGTTTGGATTTGGTGTGTCGTTAGCGCGAAAAGCGTCGCGTGACTGACACTCTTAATTTTTGCTTGCACAGGCTGCAAGCTGACAGGTGGCTCGATGCATAGATGGAAGAAGACAGCTTTAGCCCTTCTGAGCAGTAAGGCCTTACTGGTTGGATCGAGCGTTTGGGCCGTGGGTCTTGGCGAACTCGAATTGGACTCGTTTCTCAATGAGCCTCTCGACGCGCGAATAGCCCTGTTAGATGTCGATGATCTGCTACCGACACAGGTGCTGGTAAAGCTTGCCTCAGAAGAGGAGTTCGAGCGGGTAGGTGCCGAGCGCACGTTCTTGCTTATGGGGCTCTCGTTTCAGGTGGTGATCGATTCCGAGGGTGAAAGCTATGTGGCACTCTCGAGTAAAGAACTCATTAGAGAGCCGATTCTTGATTTTATTCTTGAAGTGAAGTGGCCCGATGGGCGATTACTTCGAGATTACACGGTATTGTTGGATCCGCCACGGTTCGATGATGGCGTGTTAGTACCTACCGAAGGCGCGAACGAGGCGTTACTGAGCAACGATGCCCCTGGAACTGGCGTGCCTTCATTGGCCTCTGTTGGAGTAGACGACGGTAAACCTAACACTGCAGGTTCGAATTATCGCGTTCAACCGAACGATACTCTCTGGAAAATTGCACAACGCGCTCAGCTCCCCGGTGCGAGTGTTCAGGCCACCATGCTGGAGATTCAACGGCAAAACCCAGACGCATTCATTAACAACAACATCAATTTACTGAAGGCTGGACAGGTGCTGTATCTGCCCACCGAGATTGATGCGAGTTTGAGTGATAGGGAGGTCGTAACGGCAACGATTCGTCGTCAGAATGAAGACTGGCGCGAAGGCAGGGCTTCAACTGCGCGTGCACAACTTAAAATCGCGGCAGACAGTGAAGCCGAGGCAGGAGATGCCTTAAGTACCAAGAGAGTGCCCGACACCTCCGATGAGCCCGCGCAGGGCGCCGGTTTAAACGTAGGTAATGCGAAACTGGCCCAGCTCCAAACTCAACTCAGTCAGATGGAAGAGGAAGTGGCCATTCTTCAAGCCATCATTGACGCGAAGGATCAGCAACTCGCTCTTATGCGGGCAAC
Source organism: Halieaceae bacterium (assembly GCA_003520285.1). Lineage (GTDB taxonomy): Bacteria > Pseudomonadota > Gammaproteobacteria > Pseudomonadales > Halieaceae > Aequoribacter. Next base: position 57 of record DOVB01000135.1, on the reverse strand, counting down.
TTTGGCTGCGGGTATCGATACCGACGCGATGGTGAGTAGTGATCAGGTATCTTCACT
>DOVB01000035.1:1031-7696 GCA_003520285.1 Halieaceae bacterium | reverse complement strand
ATTCAGTCGTTCCAAGCTGATGGCGCGCGTGAGGCGGGTATTTTCCATCACCTGATTACTTTGCCGACTTACCATACTACGGCACTGTCCACTGATGTTCTGGCTGAGGGCTATTTCGGTGCAGAGGGCATGTTGGCTTATGTTAAGGGTGTTCAGCGACAAGAAATCAGACGAGGCATTGCCTGCGTGAAGCACCAGGATATGGCTGGATCGAATATGGGCGACGATCACAAAGAGTATTTCTCTGGAGAGGCGGCTTTGAAAGCATCAGGTGCCGACAATACGATGAATCAGTTCTCGTAGCTTAGGTTTGAGTACTCTTAACGCGCCTCTCTCGAGGCGCTTTTTTTGCCTGCTGTTATTGCTGGCTGCGTTGCAATGACTGTTCGATATCCGCCAATATATCGTCGATGTGCTCGATTCCGATGCTCAATCGTACCATCGCTTCGCTGACGCCAGCTGACTCTAGCTCTTGTGGGTTGAGCTGACGATGCGTTGTGGTAGCCGGGTGGCACGCCAAAGATTTGGCATCGCCAATGTTGACCAAACGCAAGATAAGCTGGAGCGCATCGATGAAACGAGCACCTGCTTCTTTGCCTCCTTTGATCCCAAAACTCAGTACTCCAGATGCCTTCCCGCCACAGATTCGTTGGCAGGTCTGGTAGTGTGGTGATTCTGGAAGTGTGGCGTAGTTCACCCATTCAACTGCTGGGTGATTACTCAAATAGCGTGCAACGGCTTCGGTATTTTGGCAGTGACGTTCCATTCTGAGCGACAGAGTCTCTAAACCCTGCATGAGTTGGAACGAGGCTTGTGCCGACAATGCAGCCCCGGTGTTGCGCAGTGGCACGACACGACACCGCCCGATGTAAGCAGCCGCTCCCAGCGCTTCTGTGTAGACTACTCCGTGATACGAGGGGTCGGGCTCGTTTAAAATGGCGAAGCGATCTTTGTTCGCTACCCAGTCGAACTTACCCGAGTCGACGATGGCGCCGCCAATGGTCGTACCGTGTCCACCGATGTACTTGGTGAGTGAGTGTACGGCGATATCTGCTCCAAAATCGAACACTCGGCAAAGCGCAGGCGTGGCTACCGTATTGTCGACGATCAAAGGGACACCTGCCGCATGTGCGATATCTGCCCAGCGCTGAATATCGACGACATTGCCAGCGGGGTTGCCAATGGATTCGCAGAACAGGGCTCGAGTATTGTGATCGATTGCGGCAGCGACACCGGCAAAGTCGTCGGCTTTTACAAATCGGGTCTCGATACCTTGCCGCGGGAAGGTGTGCGCGAACAAGTTATAGGTGCCACCATAAAGTTGCGAGGTGCTGACGATATTGGTACCGACATCGGCTATGACTTCGATGGCATAACGGATGGCCGCCATTCCAGAGGCCACTGCAAGGGCCCCGACGCCGCCTTCAAGGGCGGCTAATCTCGCCTCAAGCACAGCGTTGGTCGGGTTCATGATACGACTATAGATATTGCCGGGCACTTTTAGATCAAACAAATCTGCCCCGTGCTGAGTATCATTGAATGTATACGATGTGGTTTGATAGATCGGTGTGGTGGCAGCGTTAGTGGCAGGGTCGCCATCGTAGCCGACGTGCAGCGCAATGGTTTCAGGTTTCATAGTGCGTCTCCTAATTCATTAGCGGATAACTTTAGCAGATCTGGCCCGACGCTCCACTCATTTATTTCACCTATGAAGGTCTGTGCTATGCTTCGCGATTGTCGCTCTGAGAGGTGTTTCACATGGATTGGTTTGGCCCTGATAAACTGGTATTTCGAATTGCTCTTGGGGTAGCGCTAGGCACTTTGATTGGGTCTGTTATGCCGAATGTTGGCGCGGAACTGGGCATCTTAGGTCAGCTCTTTGTGGGCTTACTGAAAGCGATCGCACCGATGTTGGTGCTGGTTTTGGTGGCCTCAGCATTGGCTAACTTAAACACATCAGCAGGTTCTAACGCGGCCATTGCGGGCACACTCGGTTTGTATTTGCTGGGCACCATCGGTGCAGCTTTGGTTGCGCTGGTAATGAGTAGTTGGTTTCCCCAGCAGCTCTTGCTGCCTGAAGCCGCAGCAGGCGATCCACCATATGCTGTTACCGCAGTCTTGACCGATATTCTGGTGCGATCGGTAGATAACCCCTTACGGGCATTGATCGAGGCTAATTTTCTGGCTTGTCTAACGTGGGGTGTCCTGTTTGGGATGAGTTTTCGTCAGGCGCCCGCTGGTTTTCGCCAAGCGCTCACGATTGTAGCGGAGCGTTTGACCGTCGTGGTTCGATGGATTATCCAATTGGCGCCTCTTGGTATTATGGGTTTAGTGAGTCTAACCGTGTCTCAAGTGGGGCTCGAAGCGCTCGCAAACTACGCGTCAATTGCTGCACTGTTGGTGGGCTCAATGCTGTTGGTCGCCTTGGTGATCAATCCCATCCTGGTGTTACTTGTCACTCACACCAATCCATATCCGGTGATTTTTCGGTGTTTGAAGGAATCTGGGGTTACCGCTTTTTTTACGCGATCTTCAGCCGCCAATATTCCAGTGAATCTTGCGCTCGCCGAGAGAATGAAGCTCTCACCCTCACTTTACAGCGTGACTATCCCGGTTGGGGCAACGATCAATATGGCGGGCGCTGCAATTACGATCACCACACTGACTCTCGCAGCAGTGAATACTCTGGGGATTGAAATTAGTTTTTGGAGCAGCTTGGTCTTGTGCGTGGTCGCCGCTTTAGCGGCTTGTGGTGCGAGTGGTGTGCCCTCAGGTAGCTTGCTATTGATTCCGTTGGCGTGTGGTTTATTCGGTATTTCGTCGGATGTCGCCATGCAAGTCGTGGCCGTGGGTTTCGTGATTAGTGTGATACAAGACAGCGCCGAGACGGCACTCAATAGCAGTACTGACGTTGTATTTACCGCTGCAGCAGATCGGCGTTGGGCCTCTGACTCCGCCTAGCAATTTCACACACGCGCTCGAGTCCTTGTAGGACTCGAGGTGTTGGTCGCTGCAGTAGATCAGGGTCGATCGCGAACAGGGTCTTGTTCTGGACCGCGGTTAAGCTTTTATACTGCGCCCAAGCGTCGAGCCAGCTGGGTCGAGCCTGGTCAATGCCGCTTGCAATAATGATGTCGGGGTCAGCCCTCAGAACCGCTTCGACGCTCACCGTTGGCGCTGTGGCGATTAAGTCGTGAAACACGTTAACGAGGCCGCAATAAGTGAAAATTTCACTGACAAGGTGCTGCCCATTGAGCGTCTGCATAGGCTGGTGCCATATTTGATAGAACACGGTTGACCTTGTGTCAGGCAGATCCTTGGGTCTAGCGGCAAGTGCTCCGATAGTGGCCTTAAATGCGCTGATTGACTCGACGCGGTTTGGGTCAATACCACCCATTAGAGCAAAATCTTTTAAGTTATCGTGTATTTCAGCCAGAGAACTGGGCTCGCTCACGTATACGGGAATCCCGATAGCCTCTAGTTGCAGAGTGAGGGATTGGCTGACACCGCTGCCCCAAGTGATCACAAGGTCGGGATGAAGTGCCAGTATGGCTTCTCGATTAACATGGGTGTATCCACCGACGCGGGGGATCGCCAAGGCATCTTCTGGATAGTCGCTATGCGCTACCGCACCGACAACACGAGCGCCCAAACCGACAGCAAAAAGATTTTCAACCACGTGTGGAGCAAGGGCGACGATACGCTGAGCGGGTTGCGCCAGAGAGACCTGACGTTGCTGATCATCGACCACGACGAGTGCTGAGACCTGAACTGAGAAGACCAGCAAGAGTGCACAGAATCCCGTTCTAATCACAGTGGAACAACCCAGGGAATATCACTCTTAGGGTTTGGGATCAATGCCACCTGTAGGCCAAAGACTCGCTCCAACAGCGCTTCAGAAAGGATCGATTGAGGGGCCCCTTGTAGCAGTAGATTACCGCCCTGAAGAACCGCAATGCGATCAGCCAGTTGTGTCAATCGATTCAGGTCATGTAGGGTCATAACAACTCCAAGACCTCGTTGCGAGAGTGCCTTGATGTGATTCAGTATAGGGCCTTGGTAGGCCCAGTCGACGCTGCTTAATGGCTCATCGAGTACCAGTAAACTGCGGTCTAGGCTTTGATCTTGGAAACTGATTTGCGCAAAGCTTCGGGCTAGCTGGACCCGCTGCTGCTCGCCACCAGACAACTGAGTATAAGGCCGGTTCTGCATCGTTTGCAGCCCACACACCTCGAGTTGTTCCTCGATTACCCGAGTCTGAGTTTGATCGGAACAGGTATGGGGTAATCGCCCCATTGCAACGACCTCGCGCACGCTGAAATCGAAGTCGAGTTGGGTAAACTGGGGTAATACGGAGATCCGTTGCGCACGGTCGGTCGAGCGCCATTCTCGTAAAGGCTGATTCAGGAGCCTCACGGTGCCAGTCGTTGGCGCTAAGTCTCCCGTGAGTAGTCGTAATAGCGTCGTTTTCCCTGCGCCGTTGGGCCCGATAATACCAACGATTTCTGAGGGTGCCACGTTCAGTGATACTGAATGAATAGCATCACCGATCCCAGGGCCGCCGCTCACCGCTTGTGCTTGCAGGAGATCAGTCATTCCAGCTTCTCCGGCGCCGAAGAAGGGTGATAAAAAAAGGCACGCCTATCAATGCCGTGACAATACCTACGGGTAGTTCCGCGGGGGCGATAACGGTGCGAGCGAGCAGATCGGCTGCAATCAGAAAGACTGCACCTAGCACGGCTGAACCAGCGACTAAGCCTTGATAATTAGGTCCGATCAGCAAGCGAATGAGGTGTGGTACAACGAGCCCCACGAACGCGATCGTACCGCCCATTGCAACGCTCGTGCTGACGGCAATCGCGACCACCACAATCAGCACAGTGCGGATGCGTTGAATATTAAAGCCTAGGTAGCGTGCTTGAGAGTCGCCCAGAAGCAAAGCATTCAGTGCATTCGAATAGCGCATTACGGCCACCATGAGCGCTATGGCGGCGGGGAGTAAAACCATCACTCGAGAGGGTGTAGCTGCATCTAAACCTCCCATGCGCCAGAGGGATATTTGGCGCAGAGCACTATTATTGGCAAAGTAGTCAAGCAGGTTGCCTAAGCTTCCCGCTAAGGCAGTGATAGCGATACCGACCAATAGCATCGTGCTGACAGAAAAACCAGATTGTCGCGTCGCCAAAGTATAAACAAAGATGGTGGCGGTTAATCCGCCCACAAAAGCGCCCAGACTAACCAGCGATAGCGACAGAAATTCTACTGTGGTGGGTATGAAGACGATGGCCACACTCGCGCCGAGCGATGCGCCAGCGGTGACGCCGATCAGAGAGGGATCTGCCAGTGGATTACGAAACAGCCCCTGCATGGCTGCGCCACTCACTCCCAGTACGGCGCCCGTTAGACCGCTCAGGAGCAGTCTTGGAAGGCGAATCTCAAATACGATTGTCGTCGCAAGATCGGCCAAGCCAGCGTCTTCCCGCCACGGGTTTAACACGGTGGAGAAGGGCGTCGAGAATGCGCCGATCGAGAGTGATAGTAGACTGAGTAGCAGCAGTACAATACTCAGTAGGATCAGCAGCGTGTTGCGAGTCAGCATCTCAAAAATCGACACCACGACGCGCAGTTACGCCCGCTGCAAACGCATGTTTGATATCTTTCACTTCCGAGACAGTATCCATGCAGTCTTGTAGGGCCTTGCCGCCGCCACGCCCAGTCACGATCACACTTTGCTCTACAGGGCGTTCAGTAATGGCCTTGAGAATGTCGGCTTCAGGGAGGTAATCAAAAGCGATCATGTAGGTGAGTTCATCAAGCACCACTAAATCGACTGAGGGATCCTGAAGCAGGTCTCTGGCGACTGCCCAGGTGCGTTCGGCTGCGGCGATATCGGAGCTTCGATCCTGAGTATCCCAGGTGAAGCCGGTACCCATTTGATAAAATTTGACGTCCGGATGATGTTCTCGAAGATACAGCTCCTCTCCCGACAGAATCACGCCCTTGATAAACTGCACCACACCCACTGTTTGCCCGTAGCCCAAGGCTCGCATGACCATACCAAAAGCGGAGCTGGATTTACCTTTACCGTTTCCAGTCAGCAAAACGGCGATCCCGCGCTCGACAGTGGCTTTCTCGATGCTGGCATCGACTTGCTCTTTCTGCTTCTTCATTGCGCTGGCATGCTTGGTATTCTTGCGTGATTCGTTCATTGAATCCGACTCCTAAAAGTGTATGGTAAGCCCGGCGTAGAAGGCTGAATTGACGCCGTAGAAACCGGGTATTTCGCGGTTGTCGGCATCGAGCGCATTCTCCACCCGCACAAAGCTCGCCACCTTAGCGGTTAACTGCCAATTGGCGCGCAGATCGAGGCTGGTATAGCCCTTGATCAACTGCTGATTGATACCCCGAGAGTCTCCGCGATATAACAGAGCACTACTGAGACCGAGCGCTGAATTCGGTGGTGTAAACTCGAGAGAGAGAGCACCTTGCTGGTCAGGCCTGTAGATACGGGTGTTACCCTGTGGATCCTCGCTATCCATCAGGGTGGCGCTGGCTCGAAGGGCTAAAGAGTCAGTCACCGGCCAGTCTAGCAACAATTCAACACCTTGAACTTGACCTCTGCCTTGGGTTTGCAGGTAGCCGCTGTAGCCCTCAAGATCAAATTC
>DOVB01000035.1:0-740 GCA_003520285.1 Halieaceae bacterium | reverse complement strand
GCAAAGGGACCTGTGTTGTAGGCTATCTCATACAAGCTGGGTGCTCTGAACCCTGTGCCTAAACTCACTTTATACTTGAAAATGCCGACTTCGCTGCTGTGAATGCGGATATAGCTCGCTCGAGTTGAAACGTGCTGGCCAAAGTCGTCATTGTCGTCATTACGAGCTGCAATAGATACCGATGAGTCGTCAGAGGGTGCCCACTGCAACTCTGCAAAGACGCTATTCTGTCCTCGCTCCGCCTCGAATTGACCATCATCTAGCCGGCTGCGCTCTAACTCTGCGCCGTATATCAGGTCTACACCTGACATGATGGCCCTGCGCCCAACATAACTCAGCTGGTCGATTTGACCAGAGGCCCCAAAAGAAAACGCACCCTCACTCAGGAACGCTTTGTCGATCTCGGTTTGAGTCAAGCTGACAACGCCATCTGAGACCTCTGATCCCCAGCTGAGCGCCACTCGCCCTGACTGCATATCAAAGGTATTGTCGCAGCGATGGGTCAGGCTAAAATCTGCGCGGTAACAACCATCGTATTCGTTATCGGCAGAGACTCGACGATAGCTGCCACTCAGTGATACCGAGTCTGAGATCGAGTATTGTCCACTGAGCTGTGTGGTCAGGTTCTCGTAGCCATCGTCATCTCGTAATTCCGTGTCGGCGGTCGAGGCATTAAAACCCTCTGTTGAAACCTCATTTATAGTGGCACTGATGAAACCATCGGCTGACCGATAAGCTGA
>DOVB01000033.1 GCA_003520285.1 Halieaceae bacterium | reverse complement strand
CCAGAGCTCGCGGTGATAGATAGCCCCTACGACGATAAAGAATGGGTCGCAATGCCCGCATTGTCACTCGATGTGAGTCTGCTGCACGTGACCCGTGCCGATCGACGCGGGGTGTGTGAGGTGGCGAGTCCGGACTTGTATATGGACGATTTGTTTGCGCGAGCAGCACAACAGACCATCGTCTCCTGCGACGAGCTGGTGGATGCCGATCATTTCGCGAGCCCGGAAATCGCTCGATCTGTGTTTTGGGAGCGGGCCCAGACTCAGACTGTGGTGCACCTGCCGGGTGGCGCTCATCCAAGTTCATCTGACCCACTGTACGGTTTTGATGTGAACCATTTTAAAGCCTATGGCGAGGCGCTCTCAGCTGGTCAATTCAGCGACTATTTGGCGCAGTTTGTGGTCGGCCAAACTGAACAAGACTATCAGCAAAGCATGGGTGGCCTAGACGCGATCCTCTCATTACCTTTGCCGGTCTATTAAGGAGAAACAATGATGGGTGAATCGGCATCGAGTTATAGCCTCGCCGAATTAATGGTCGTTGCAGCATCGCGTGTTTTCGATGATGAGGGAGAAGTTCTGGCGACTGGAATCGGCGTATTACCTCGGCTAGCGGCGAGTTTGTCGATGCGGACGACCAACCCCGATTTGATGATGACCGATAGCCAGTCATTTATCGTGTCACAACCTAACCCAATATCCGGCATGAAGAGTCACCGGGATCAGGCTAACGAGACGTGGTTTGGCTTTCAAAAAGTATTCGACAACCTTTGGAGTGGTAAAAGACACGCCATGGTGGGTCCCAGTCAGATCGATCGATTTGGTCAAGCGAATATATCTGCCCTTGGGGGTACTTATCAGCAGCCTAAAGTTCAACTTCTGGGCATGCGTGGATTCCCCGGTAATTCAATTTCTCATCCCAACTCGTTCTTTGTGCCCAAGCATTCGACCCGAGTATTCGTGTCTGGAGAGTGCGATGTGGTTGGATCAATTGGTTACAACCCAAGCAGATTGCCAAAAGGCTATTGTTTGGATGACATCGATATTCGCTCTGTGATCACGGATTTATGCGTTATGGATTTTCAGGGTCCGAATCACCAAATGCGTGTGGTAAGCCTGCACCCAGGTGTCACGCTAGAGCAGGTGCGAGACAATACCGGGTTCGATCTCGCGGTCAGTGATTCGATAGACGTGACGTCGGCGCCGACAGTGCAGCAGCTCGAGATCATTGCAGACCTTGATCCTTTGAATGTAAGGTCGAAGCAGATTAAAGATAATCCTCCCGGCGACCCACGCTGAGCATCAAGGAGCTGTTATGTCAGACGCACCAGATACACCTGAATTTGATTACGAAGCCCCAACCGTTAACTATGAAGTAGACGAGGGTGTGGCTTACGTCACCATGAATCGGCCTCAATTTCACAATGCCCAAAACGGCAAGATGACGTATGAATTAGACGCCGCTTTTAAACGAGCGGTCGCTGATGATGGCGTTAAAGTCATTGTGTTGCGAGGCGAGGGAAAGCATTTCTCAGCGGGGCATGATATCGGCACCCCCGGGCGCGATGTGCACCTCAGTCAAGATCGAGTCACTATGTGGTATGACCACGCTAATAAAGAAGGCGGGGAATACTTATACGTGCGCGAGGCCGAGGCTTATTTGGGTATGTGTCGACGCTGGCGTGAAATCCCCAAGCCCACCATTGCTGCTGTGCAAGGGGCCTGCATCGCTGGCGGCCTCATGCTGGCTTGGGTTTGCGATTTGATTGTGGCAACCGATGACGCCTATTTTTCTGATCCTGTGGTGCGTATGGGTATTCCCGGCGTTGAGTACTTCGCGCATCCTTTTGAGTTGAATGCGCGCATCGCCAAAGAGTTCTTGTTTACGGGTGAAAAAATGTCGGCTGAGCGCGCTTATCAAATGGGCATGGTCAATCGAATTTCCACTCGCGAGACCTTGGCGGCGGATGTGAAAGCCCTCGCTCAAAGAGTCGGGCAGATGCCGCGACTTGGCTTGGCCCTGACCAAGCAAGTGATCAATCATGTAGAAGATTTACAGGGGAAGCGAACGGGAATGGACGCTGCCTTTGCGTGGCATCACTTTACGCACGCACATAACGATTTAGTCTCGGGCGACAAACTGGGCGGCTATGATGCCAAAGCAATGGCGCGTGAAAACAAGAAAGACGGTTAAGAGCGAGGCAGATTGGAATGGATTTATTATATACCCCGAGCCAGACCCAGTTTAGAGAGGAAGTCAGGGCTTGGCTGGGTGCACATGTGCCAGCACACAAGTTGCAATCGTTTGATACCCCAGAGGGTTTTGAACAGCATCGGCAATGGGAGAAAACCCTCGCGGCCGGCAATTGGGGGATGGTGACGTGGCCCAAAGAGTTTGGCGGACGAGCCTGTGATCTCATTGAATGGCTGATATTTGAAGAAGAATATTATCGAGCTGGCGCACCCTTGCGGGTGAATCAGAACGGGATTTTTTTGCTGGGCCCAACGCTAATGGAGTACGGCACCGAGGCGCAAAAAGCACGCTTTATTTCAGCAATGGCGAGCGGTGAAGAGATCTGGGCGCAGGCGTGGTCTGAGCCCAACGCGGGTTCAGATATGGCCGCGATTCGATGTCGGGCTGATCGAGAGGGTAACGAGTTTGTCATCAATGGCCAAAAGATTTGGTCTACCCGAGCCGTGTATGCTGATTATGCTTTTGGCTTGTTTCGCACAGACCCTGACTCGAGTCGTCATCACGGGCTCTCGTTTATCTTAGTACCTCTAGATGCACCAGGCGTCACAGTTCGGCCCATCGATCAGCTGAATGGTCTGCCAGGCTTCGCCGAAATCTTTTTTGATAATGTTCGTGTCTCCGATTTCAATTTGTTGGGGGGCGAGGGCGAGGGCTGGAATATTGCTATGGCCACCGCGGGTTTTGAGCGCGGTTTGATGCTGCGTTCACCGGCTCGATTCCAGCAGGCATCAAAGCGACTAGTTGAGCTGTATCGGCAGCGTCGCAACGACATTCTCGACCTTTCGATCGAAGATTCCGTCGTGCGTTGTTACATGGATGCAGAGGCCTATGCGCTATCGACCTATCAGACGGCTTCCCGACTCGTTGCTGGGGGCAAGATTGGAGCAGAGTCGTCGTGTAACAAAATCTTCTGGTCTGAACTCGATATTCGGATTCATGAAACGGCATTGAGTTTGCTTGGTGCGCGCGCCGAGGTCGAGCCCGATGGTGAGATGGATACCTCTGATCTTGGCGCCTGGTTAGACGGCTTTCTATTCGCGCAGTCAGGCCCCATTTACGCCGGCACTAACGAAATTCAACGCAATATTATTGCTGAGCGCATGCTCGGTATGCCCCGCAAGTAAGGCGGTATAGAGAGACTTTATGGATTTTACTTTTACCGAAGATCAATTGGCGTTTCGCGACTCAATTCGCTCTGTGCTCGAGAAGGAAGTGACCCCGGCGTCTATCCGTGCGCGGTGGCAAAGTGATCACGGCGAGGATTCTGCCGCACTCAACATGCTGAATGAACTGGGTGTGATGGCATTGTTGGTGCCAGAGGCCCAGGGTGGATTGGGGATGGATTGGGTTGATTTTATTCTGTTAGCCGAGACCTGTGGTTATGCTGCCCTGCCAGAAACCGTTGTTGATGATGCGATGGTGGCGACTGGGATGCTCACTGACTTAGTCAGTTTGGGCCAACATGTAGATCAGGTTAGCGCTCTGCTCGCCAGTATGGCCACTGGGGCAAAACGTGTCGGGTGTGCGCATATCATTAATCCGTACAGCAATTTCGCACATCGGAAAGACTGGATGTTGTTGTCCAATGGCAATGATGTTCATTTGGTACCACGGTCGGATTTAACGCTGAGTGCGGTGAACAGTGTCGACAAAAGCCGCCGCCTACAGAAGATCGATTGGACGCCCTCACGGCGCACGCGAGTCGCTGATGGAGAGATTGGAGCGGGACTGCAGCGAGCCGCTTTGAATCGAGGAGCGCTGGGAACCGCTGCTCAGTTGCTGGGCCTGGCGCAAGCGATGATCCGGCAATCAGTAGACTACACCTCTACGCGTGAGCAATTCGGTCGTGCGATTGGCACTAATCAAGCGGTCAAACATCTGTTGGCCGATTGCGCCGTAAGTGTCGAATTTGCGGGGCCAGCGGTCTACCGAGCGGCGTATACGGTGAGTGTTGCACCACAGCGAGCAGATTGGGCAGTGAGTCACGCCAAAGCAGCAGCTGGCGCCGCGGCCGAGCTTTGTGCTCGCAATGCCATTCAATCACACGGTGCTATGGGTTACACCTGGGAATGCGATCTCCAAATTTGGGCGAAACGAGCTTGGGCTTTGTCGAAAGATTGGGGCGATGGTGGCTTTCACAAGAATCGTATTCATGAGTGGTTGTTGCAGCCCAATGCACTGCTAGGTCCTGAGTTCACCTTTGGCAAGCGTTATATCGAAATAGCAGAGAGCGCTGCGGCGTAAAAGGAGTAAGTTATGACGTTACCGCAAGCCTATATTGTCGATGCCGTGCGCACACCAACCGGTCGACGACGAGGGTCTTTGGCTCATATTCATGCCGCCGATCTGGGCGCGCATGTTTTGCGCGGCTTGGTGGCACGCAACGCCATTCCCGATCAGGACTACGATGATGTGATTTTTGGGTGTGTCGATACCATTGGTCCGCTCGCCGGAGACATTGCAAGGACCTGCTGGTTGGCAGCAGGCTTATCTGATGCGGTGCCGGGGACTACCGTGGATCGCCAGTGTGGGAGCTCGCAACAGGCCGTGCACTTTGCGGCACAAGCAATAATGTCGGGTTGTATGGACGTTGTGATTGCTGGTGGCGTACAAACTATGTCATCGATTCCAATTTCTTCAGCGATGCTTGCGGCGCAGCCGCTGGGTTTTGATAA
>DOVB01000148.1 GCA_003520285.1 Halieaceae bacterium | reverse complement strand
TGAAGCGTAGAGGGCACTTTATTGATTAATTCAAAACCAACAAATACCGACAGCATCAAAATGAACGTCAAAAATACAATAGTCACCTTACTGTCCCCCCTCGTAGAATTCTTTAATCATGGTATTGGTGACCTCACCGCCGTGAGTGATGATACAGCCCGGCAAAATATCGTGATCAAAATCGATGACAAAACCACCCGTTTCCTCACTCCAGCTGTCCTCTACCAAATTAAACAAGTTAGAGGCGTACATTTGGCTGGCATCGCGGGCCACATAGTTAGGCAAGTTGCCCTGTCCAACAATGGTGACGCCGTTCAGGTTAATCACTTCGTTGGGCACCGAACCTTCTACGTTGCCACCGGTTTCAGCCGCCATATCAACCACAACAGATCCAGGCGCCATGCCTTCCAGCATATCTTGCGTGACTAACACGGGTGGCTTTCTACCAAACACTTGCGCGGTCGTGATGACCAAATCTGACTCAGCAATCACCGCTTTCTGCGCCTCGCGCTGAAGCGTAATTTGTTCTTCTGTGAGTGCCTTGGCGTAGCCGTCTTTGGTCTGTCCGGTTTCACCTAAATCAATTTCTAAAAATGTCGCGCCCAAGGACTGAACTTGCTCAGCGACGACGGCCCGCGTATCGAATGCGGTCACGCGTGCGCCTAAGCGCTTGGCAGTTGCAATGGCCTGAAGGCCTGCCACACCTGCACCAATCACAAATACTTTAGCCGGCTTCAGCGTACCTGCAGGGGTCATCATCATCGGTAAGATGCGAGGCAAGTGCATTGCACCTAACATGACGGTCATATAACCGGCCAAATTAGCTTGGGAAGACAAAGCATCCATTTTCTGGCTGCGGGTAGAGCGAGGAATCATCTCCATACTGATCGACGTAACACCGCGCGCACGCAGAGCCTCGACGAGGTCTCGCTCGTTAAAGGGATCAAGATAACTGACATGCACACAGCCTTCTTGCATCAGAGCCACATCTTCGAGACTGGGCTTACGCAAACGCAACAGCACGTCTGCTTGCGTAAACAATGCCTCACGATCAGCACTGACGACAGCACCGGCATCGACATACTCCTGATCTGAGTAACCCACACCTGCGCCCAATCCGGCTTCTACAACGAGCTCAGCCCCCAAACGGACCAACTTTTTGGCGGTATCCGGAGTAACAGGCACGCGATTTTCTCCGGGATGAGTCTCCCGCGGAACGGCTATTCGCATTACTAGATTCCCTACTTATCGTTAATTATGACTACCCTAGTCGTAGACTGCTGCGAGCCGAGCACACCACTGTGCCTATTTTGGACGCACCAAAACTTTAGCACAGAAGTCACGAAGCGGGGACAGACAATCACAGTTATCAACTAGAAGATTTGTCGCAATGCATGTCACATTGCGACAACGAGCTACGAGGCGCGCAACTGAAGAAAAGGATTCATCCATCGATGGCGAAGACGCGTGAAGCTTAGGGGCGCATCCAGCACAGCAAGACAAATACAATCTTCGTCGGCCAAAGCCGCGGGTGAGTGAATATCACCTTGTTCTCTGAACAGAAAATCACCGGCGTGGTAAGTGCCCTCGGAATCGCTAAAGCCGCCCTCTAGAACCAGTGTCATTTCTGAGCCGCGGTGATTGTGCTCGGGAATGACGCCGCCCGCCTTGATGTGATAGAGCGCGAACTCGTAGTAAGGATCGCCCGTACTCAAATAACTGATACGCAGTGCCGAGGTGATCTTTTTCCAGGACAAATCACTGTAACCACCCGACATCAGGCGCTGAATCATCGCGGGAATTGAATGGCGCTCTTTTCCTGAATCCCGAGGATACGTCAGCGGTGCTGCCTCGTCTAAGCGCGACATGACGATGTCGAGTTGACTATCACTGACGTTAACGGGCTCAAGCTCTTCGAACAGGGCTGACGCAAGAGCAGTCTGAGCCTCAGTCGTCTCGCGACACTTGGAACAAAAACTGAGGTGGATAGAGACACAAGCGGACTGAGCCAGCGGCAATGTGCCAGCAGTAAATTCGGTTAGCATGTGTATATCAGGATGAAACTTCGCCATGTCGTTCACTCATCAATCTGAATCTGTAATTTTTGTATTGCCAATCTCACTCTCGATTTTACGGTGCCCAGCGGCAAATCGAGCTCACTCGCCACCTCGGAGTGTGACTTTCCTTCCATGTAGACCTTCGCCAAAATGTGCGCTTGGTCAGGCGGCAGCGTTGACATCATCTGGCGCACACGATCTCGGGTACGTCTTTGATGCAACATTGCTGCTGGCTCTTCTCCATCCTGATCCAGCGAGACATCATCTGCCGAAATAGGCGTGTCAAATTTTTGCAAACGCCGATACAAGTCGGTTCGGCAATTTCTAGCAATGGTGTACACCCAGGTACTCGCAGAGGCCTTGTCTGGATTAAAACCCTCGGCTTTCTGCCACACTTTCAGCATGACTTCCTGTACCAGCTCGTCAGCATGATTTGCTGACAGCGTTGAACCGGATAGCGCAAAGGCCTTAATGAGCGGCGCAAACTGCTTAAAGAATCGAGCAAAAGCGGCTCTATCGCGATGCTTCGCAATCGCCCGCAAACACTGACTCCATTCATCTGTCCGGCGCACCGATTCGACACTCGCGGTCTCATCGCCCGGCTTTTTTGTAACCACTGACATATCCTTGCCTCGGTACATGTCAGAGTAGTATACGCACAAGTTAAAGTACGGATCACTGTTTTCATTGATCTGATCTTAAAAACTCGACGTAAGCTACTCTGTAACAATGAAAATCAATCAGGACAGAGGTCAACCAAAGTGAGAGTGGCGGTCGTCGGGTCAGGAATCTCCGGACTTACATGCGCATATTACTTAAGCAAGCACCATGAAGTGACGGTGTTTGAGGCCTCTCGACGCATCGGTGGACACACGGCAACCGTCGACGTGCAACTGGGGCCACGCAAGTACGCCATTGACACTGGCTTCATCGCCTACAACGACTGGACCTACCCTAACTTTATTAATTTGCTCAACGAGATTGGGGTCAGCAGCAAGCCAACCTCAATGGGCTTTAGCGTGAAAGACGCCGCGTCCGGTCTCGAATATTCAGATTATTCACTCAGAACGCTGTTTGCCCAAAAACGCAATTTGTTATCTCCTAAGTTTTTGCGCATGGTGCTTGATATCGCATCATTTAATAAGCAAGCATTGAAAGATCTTGAGCTGGGACACATCCAACCCCATCAAACACTCGAATCATACAGGTGTCAGAAGGGGTTCTCAGACAGCTTCAAGCAATGGTACTTAACACCGATGGCGTCGGCGATCTGGTCTACCCCATGGCGAGACGTCGATGCTTTGCCGGCACTCTTTGTTTTGCGTCTTTTTAAAAGCCACGGGCTACTCAGCATGTCGAACCGCCCACAGTGGCGGGTTGTTGATGGTGGTTCGCGTGAGTACCTCGGGCCGCTTACTGCTCGATTTGCGGATCGAATCATCACCAATGCACCCGTCAAAAACGTCTTGCGTCGACCCGATCGCGTGCAATTTACTGCCGGTGGTGTGGCGCATGAATTTGATCAAATTGTTATTGCCACCCACTCTGATCAAGCGCTTGCTATGCTTGCAGACCCAACCCCACTGGAAGATAGCATCCTTGGTGCGATCCCTTATCAGCGGAATCACGTCGTACTGCACACCGACAGCCGACTCCTGCCCGCTAACCGAGCGGCGTGGGCGAGTTGGAACTACACTCTAAAACCAAAGCAAGACCGAGCTGTCGTCACCTACAATATGAATCTCTTGCAGGGACTCCAATCGCCCGAGACCTTCTGCGTCACTTTGAATAACAAAGATGACATCAACCCGCATCGAATACTCGGCGAGTTTTACCACGAGCAACCCATTTTTTCGCTCAACAGCGCACTCGCACAGAAACGATGGGGTGAAATCAATGGCA
>DOVB01000120.1 GCA_003520285.1 Halieaceae bacterium | reverse complement strand
CTCAAAGAGCGCTACGAGGTCCATCACAGTGTACAAATTACCGACAGCGCCATCATTGCTGCAGCTAAATTGTCACAGCGCTACATTACCGATCGTCAGTTGCCAGACAAGGCGATAGATCTTATCGATGAGGCAGCCAGTCGAATTCGAATGGAGATCGACTCTAAGCCAGAAGCGCTTGATAAGCTTGAACGGCGGTTGATTCAGCTCAAGATTGAACGTGAGGCGGTCAAGCGAGACACTGACGCGGGAGCTCTTAAGCAGCTCGAGCGACTGAAGCAGGATATCGACTCGGTAGAGCGAGAATTTTCGGATCTAGAAGAAATATGGAAAGCCGAAAAGGCTTCTTTACAGGGTGTTGCGCATATCAAAAGTCAAATCGAGCAAGCTAAGCTGGATCTCGAGGCAGCGCGGCGGGCAGGTGACCTGAGTCGTATGTCTGAGATTCAGTACGGACGTCTGCCTGAGCTCGAGAAGCAGTTCCAGCAAGCTGAGGGTCAAGATCGACCCGAGCATCAACTGTTACGATCTAATGTGACTGATGAGGAAGTGGCGGAAGTCGTATCACGATGGACGGGTATTCCTGTCGCGAAAATGATGGAAGGGGATCGCGAAAAACTACTGCGAATGGAGCAGACTCTCCGCGAGAGCGTGGTAGGCCAGGAAGAAGCCATTACGGCAGTCTCAGACGCTGTTCGTCGAGCGAGATCGGGCCTGTCTGATCCCTCGCGTCCAAGCGGTTCTTTTCTATTTTTAGGTCCTACCGGAGTTGGTAAAACAGAACTGTGTAAATCACTGGCGCGTTTTTTGTTCGACAGTGAGCAAGCGATGATCCGCATCGATATGTCGGAATTCATGGAGAAGCACTCGGTGGCTCGACTCATTGGCGCACCTCCGGGCTATGTGGGCTATGAACAGGGTGGTTACTTGACAGAGGCAGTAAGGCGTCGACCATACTCCTTATTGCTGCTTGACGAAGTTGAGAAAGCGCACCCTGACGTATTCAATATCTTGCTGCAGGTACTAGACGATGGCCGACTCACCGATGGGCAGGGCCGTACCGTTGATTTTCGCAATACGGTGATTGTGATGACGTCGAACTTAGGCTCCGATTTGATACAGGAGCTCGCTGGTGAGAATAACTATAGCGCGATGAGAGATGCGGTGATGACCCGCGTTGGTCAGCATTTCCGGCCAGAGTTTATCAATAGAATTGACGACTCTGTCGTATTTCATCCCTTGCAACAAAATCAAATGCGGGGTATTTCGCAAATTCAGCTGGCAGGATTGACAGCTCGATTGGCTGAACAAGATATCACCATTGAGTTAACGGAATCCTTGTTAGATCATCTAGCGATTCTAGGTTTTGATCCTGTTTATGGCGCCCGACCACTGAAGCGCGTGATTCAAAAGTACATCGAAAACCCGCTGGCAACCCGTTTGCTGACGGGAGAGTTCGGCGGTGGTGATCACATTAAAGCGGATTATATTCAGGCTGAGATCCGTTTCGATAACGGTGCCTGATCAGCCGCAGTACTGAAAGATACGTTGCTCGGTACGTTCAAGCTGAGCTTTTTGTTCCTCGGGGGTCAGGAAGCGATAACTGCCCTCGGGGTTTCTCACTCTTATCAGCATCTGAGTCTTGAGAACCTTTAAATCTGCCTGTGCTCGCAGGCAATAGGTTGCTGTTAAATCGACACCCTGAAGACCCAATGAGGTCTCATTGATTGAATCATCAGAGGCGACGAGATCGATATCGAAAGGAAATGTTTGAAGTTGCTGATTCTCGGGAACACTGATTTTAAAGTTAATCCCAGCAGGGGGTGGCCTGTCACTGCGAACCTCGCTACCGCCTAACGCTCGCCAAACGCAACGTGTTATTTCTGCTTGCGTGCCGATTGAGGACCCTAACAAGAAGAGTGAAGCTAGAAACCAAGTTAAATTAATAGGCTTTTTTTAATACGTAATTTGATAACCCGCCATAATGTGAGGTCTTTTCAGTAATCGCAACGCGGAAAGCTGACCCCGCCAGTTGACTTTTGATTGCCAAGCCCTAACAATTGCGGCCTTCGATGAATCGTCGTTAAACGTACTGTTTGACCACGCGTGTTCGCTGTTAACCTCAGCCAATACAGCATCGTTTGCCCCGTCCTAAGCAGCTTCGGCTGTGGCTTGAACTGCGTTATCCCGCAGGCGAACTAAACGGGTTCACTGTTTATCAGTGGCATCGCCAATGGAAACCAGCATCTGGTCACTGTGTGGGCACACAGGTTAGAGGTGCTGTGTTATGACCACATCTCCTCTATTCAATGACACGCAGCAGGTGAACTTGTTGCGAAAATGAGGAGTTTCGTCTTGGAGATGCTATCTGGCGGTGGAATGATCGCCCGAGCTTTAGAGCTCGAGAACGTCGACTATATCTTTGGCTACCCTGGTGGTGCCGTTCTACATATCTACGATGCTCTCTTTAATGATTGCAAAGTACCCCATATTTTGGTCCGTCATGAGCAGGCAGCGACTCACGCTGCAGATGCCTATGCGCGTGCGACGGGTAAGCCCGGCGTTGTTCTGGTGACGTCTGGACCAGGCGCGACCAATGCCATTACGGGTATCGCAACTGCGTACATGGATTCGATACCGATGGTTGTATTCTCGGGTCAAGTGGCGAGTCACTTGATTGGCGAAGACGCCTTCCAAGAAACTGACATGCTGGGGATTTCTCGCCCGATCGTGAAGCATAGTTTTCAAGTGCGTCATCCATCGGAGCTGCCTCTGATTATCAAGAAAGCATTTCATATCGCGGTGAGCGGTCGTCCCGGCCCCGTCGTTATCGATATACCCAAAGATATGACCAAGCCCGATGAATTGTACCCTTTCAAGTATCCTGACAGTGTCTCGATGCGGTCTTACTCTCCGGTTCAGAAAGGGCACGCTGGACAAGTCAAGAAGGCTGCGAAGTTGTTGTTGAGCGCAAAACGCCCCGTTGTTTACTCGGGCGGTGGCGTTATTTTGGGGAAGGCAAGTGACCTGTTAACCGATCTGGTGAAACGACTGAACTACCCAGTGACTAATACTTTGATGGGACTTGGGGCCTACCCAGGTAGTGATCGACAGTTTTTGGGCATGCTCGGAATGCATGGCTTTTACGAGGCCAATACAGCAATGCACAATGCCGACGTGATACTTGCCGTCGGTGCTCGTTTCGATGATCGTGTCACCAACACCGTGAGCAAGTTCTGCCCAGGTGCAAAGATTATTCATATCGATATTGATCCAACATCGATCTCTAAAACAGTGAACGCAGACGTGCCGATTGTTGGGCCAGTTCGGGTCGTGCTAGCGGATTTACTGGCTCAAATAGAATTGTTGTGTAAGAAAGATCCGACTTTGCCCGACGCGACAGCCCTGCAACGGTGGTGGGCGCAGATCGACGAGTGGCGCGGCAATTATGGGTTGTGGACTGCTGATCGCTTCGCTACTGGCGGGTCCCATATTATGCCTCAGCAGGTGATACAGAGTTTGTACCGTGCCACCAATGGTGACGCCTACGTGACCAGTGACGTGGGTCAGCATCAAATGTTTGC
>DOVB01000247.1 GCA_003520285.1 Halieaceae bacterium | reverse complement strand
TCAAATTCAAGGGAACACAAAGAGTGCGTAACACCCTCAATGGCATCTCCTTGCCCGTGAGCGAAATCGTAGGTGGGGTAGATCAACCAGGCGTCGCCCGTTTGATGATGAGTCACGCGCCGAATGCGGTACAAGATTGGATCGCGCAGGTTCATATTGGGGCTCGCCATATCAATTTTAGCCCGCAACACTCGGCTACCGTCATCGAAAAGCCCTGCTCGCATCTCGGCAAAAAGCCGCAAATTGGTATCGACATCTCGATCCCGATAGGGGCTGTTCTGACCGGGCTCAGTCAATGTGCCCCGGTAAGCTCTGGCTTCATCGGCGCTAAGATCACAGACATACGCCAGGCCTTCTTTGATCAGTACACAGGCCCAGTCATAGAGCGTATCGAAGTAGCTAGAGGCAAAACGGACCTCTCCGGACCACTGAAACCCAAGCCAGCGGATATCCTCTTGAATCGCGTGAATGTACTCGTCACTCTCTTTTTCGGGGTTGGTATCGTCGAAACGCAAATGGCAGCGACCATCAAAACGCTCTGCCAAGCCGAAGTTAAGACAGATGGATTTCGCGTGTCCGATGTGAAGAAACCCGTTCGGCTCTGGCGGGAATCGAGTCACCACTTCGGCAATCCGACCTTCTTTAAGATCGTTCACTACTAAGTTTTCTAGAAAATGATTGGGTCGCTCCGACTCAGACACGAAAAATTCCTGTTCATTGGGAAAGCTGATATTATAGCGCCCGACTGCCGCGACAGATAGGCATTATGTCGTGAAAGTCAGCCGCGAAGTTTTTTGCCGATAGGGGCAAAAGCCAGTACTATTCCCCCACCTCTCTACTCAACCATAAAACTGAGTTTCATATGATCAAGATTTCCACCACATTCGGCGACATCACCGTTGAACTTAACGCCGACAAAGCGCCGATAACAGTTGCTAACTTTTTAGAATACGTCCGCGAAGGGCTCTACGATGGCACCATTTTTCATCGTGTGATCGATAACTTCATGATCCAAGGCGGCGGATTTGATACCAACATGCAACAGAGAGCCACCAAAGCGGCTATCGAAAATGAGGCAGACAACGGTCTGCGCAATGAGTTCGGGACTTTAGCAATGGCTCGCACTATGGAGCCACATTCCGCCACAGCTCAGTTCTTTATTAACGTGAGTAATAACGAGTTTTTGAACCACAGCGGCAAAAACATGCAGGGCTGGGGTTACGCTGTGTTCGGAACAGTGATCGATGGCACCGAAGTGCTCGATAAAATCCGTGCTCTACCCACGACCTCACGCAACGGTCACCAAGATGTGCCGGTTGATACCGTCATCATTGAGTCGATCACTGAGATCGACTGAGCCATGAAGGAGCGACTGTTCATCTCGGATCTCCATCTGAGTGCTGCCGCTCCAGAGTTATTTGCGCTATTTCAGCGCGTTCTCGACCAGCATACCCAAGATATCGACCAGCTTTTTATTCTGGGCGATCTCGTGGATGCGTGGATAGGCGATGATGACGACTCAGCCTTTACACAAGAACTCAAATACACGCTCGCCGCATTACCTAAACGAGGTATTGAGCTGTTCTTTATGGCCGGCAATCGTGACTTTTTGCTCGGCCCAGACTTTCTAAGCCAAATCCCAGCCACCCTTTTGCCCGACCCCACCATTATTGAGGTGATGGGACAACGAGTCTTGTTGACCCATGGAGATGGCCTCTGTACCGACGACGTATCGTATCAAGCCTTCAAATCTCAAGTCCGATCGCCCGACTGGCAATCGCAGTTTTTGAGTCAACCCTTAGCTCAGCGCCGTCTTACCGCCCAACACCTGCGGGAACTCAGCCAACACGCTAGCGCAACGAAGGCAGAAACCATTATGGATGTGAACGCCGATGCCGTGGACTCGCTCATGGCGGAGCACCACGTGAGTGTCATCATCCACGGGCATACTCACCGACCAGCTCGACACCCACTGAGCGACATGCGCGAAAGAATCGTGTTGGGTGACTGGTCTACCGAGACGCCGCCTTGGGCCTGCCGCAGCGGTTCAAACGGACTGATCTTTCAAACTCTGGCAACACTGAGCTGAACAGGCACGCCAGAGTGAAATCGGAACTCTGCATCTGGCCGAGTGATGAGATCAGCCTCTAGCTCAAGAAAAAAATCGCTTCTCTGGCGCACTGCCGATACGCCAGAAATAGACTCTGCGAGAGTTAAATAATCTAAAAAGTGCCGCGCCTCTGACTTCAGTAAAGACAGGTAGAACGCCGCAAGCTCGCTATCCAGATAAGGTGCTAATGCACTAAAGCGCTCGCAACTGCGGGCTTCGATCACCGCCCCGACAATTAGGGTGTCTACCAATCTCTCTGGCTCTTGCTTCGACACTCGATCACGAAGCTCACCAGCATAGCGCGATGCGGTCAGCTGGGGATACTTGATCCCGCGCTTTATCATCAGTGCGTGAACTTGCTCAAAGTGCCGCAATTCCTCTCGAGCAAGCCGAGACAGCTTTTGCAACAATTGAGGAACCTCAACGTAGCGATACATGAGGTTCAGCGCGGTTGATGCTGCCTTTTTTTCGCAGTTTGCGTGGTCAATAAGAAGGGTTTCTTGCTCTTGAAGAGCACGTTCCAACCATGCATCGGGTGTCGCGACCCGCAGAAAATTGTGAATGGGGGTCAGATCAACTTGAGTATTACTGCTCACTGGACATTCCCCCCAAGAAATAGCGCTCATAGTGGGCTTTCGAAAGCTGGAAATACTCGTCATCCACTGTATCTCGCAAGGCTTTTAAGGGCATGGCGTAATAGTCTGATTGGACCTCAAACCCAAACGCCTGAGTATTCTTAATCTGCCCCGCCCCTGCTTTTAATAGGGCAAAGACCCAGCAGAGCGGTTCGTGTGACTCATCGTAGCGAATAAGCTGCAACGCTAGCTGCTGGCGCAATAGGTTTTCATCAACCACCTCGAAGTAGTTGCCCATGCACTGTGCTAAAAATCGACTTAATCGTCGATCAACGATGCGCTTCTGCTCTGTTCGATAACCGTTCCAATCCACCACTTCATGCACAAATCGTTTGCAACCGCGACAGACCAAGTCACCGATGCCGGTAGAGCAAACGCCGATGCAGGGTGTCTTGACGGGTTGATCTAAAGAAGGCATTGCGATGAGGTTCCGGCAAAACAGCAATACTAGGGAAAGCTATCGTATTTGCCAACTTTAAATCCGAGCCGTCGGAGCTTGCCATCGATCCAATGAATGATCCCTATTATTGCGACTTCATTCCACCCAGCAGACCCATACGGTATACTGGCGTTTCGTATTGCCGACCCGACCATCACCAAGGAGATGCACGTGCTAGAAGCCTATCGCGCCCATGTTGCAGAACGCGCCGCTGAAAAAATTCCACCCAAGCCACTTGATGCCGAGCAAGTAGCGGCACTGGTAGAGCTACTGAAGGCCCCGCCAGCAGGTGAAGAAGCCTTTTTACTCGACTTAATCAGCCATCGCGTTCCACCAGGTGTCGATGAAGCCGCTTATGTCAAAGCTGCTTTTTTGAGCGCTATTGTTAAAGGCGACGATCATTCGCCGCTCATCGATCAGGCCACAGCTGTCTCACTTTTGGGTAACATGCATGGCGGTTACAACATCGAAGCACTGGTAGAGTTACTGCAAAGCCCTGATTTAGCGGAACTTGCAGCCAAAGAACTGAAGCACACCCTGCTCGTGTTCGATGCCTTTCATGACGTCGAAGAATTGGCGCGATCGGGCAACGTTCACGCAGAATCGGTGATGCAATCTTGGGCCGCAGGAGAATGGTTTACATCTCGTCCTGATGTCCCAGGCTCAATCAAAATGAGCGTATTCAAAGTCACGGGCGAGACCAATACTGACGATTTATCACCTGCGCCCGACGCGTGGTCACGACCGGATATTCCTCTGCATGCGCGCGCCATGTACAAAATGACTCGTGAGGGTCTTACCCCAGAACAGCATGGTGAAGTTGGCCCCATGCAGCAGATCGCAGATATCAAAGCGAAAGGGCTGCCCGTCGCTTTTGTGGGCGATGTCGTTGGCACAGGATCATCTCGAAAATCGGCAACCAACAGCGTTCTTTGGTTCTTTGGCGACGATATCGAGGGCGTGCCCAACAAGCGTGCCGGTGGCGTTTGTATCGGTGGAAAAATTGCACCCATTTTCTATAACACAATGGAAGATGCCGGCGCCCTCGTTTTTGAAGCACCGGTCGATGATCTTCACATGGGTGATGTCATTGATATCCGCCCATACGAAGGCAAGATATTAGATGAAAATGGCAATAAAATCAGCACTTTCGAGTTAAAATCTCAAGTATTACTTGACGAGGTTCGGGCAG
>DOVB01000059.1 GCA_003520285.1 Halieaceae bacterium | reverse complement strand
TCAATAAGCTAGTCGATGTGGCAAAAGAGTATGCTCCTAGAGCCGATTTGGAATCCGACAAGCTACCGGAGGAACTCGCCATACTCAGAGCCATTAATGATTTGGCCCAAGATGGCAGCGGTATTGAGTTAGATTTGCCCCTAACGCCCTTACTCGATACAACCCTCATAACAAACGACCGCAACGAGCCTAAAATAGCCTCGCAAATTAAAGGCGAGATTCACTCAGCCGACCGCATTGATATTGTAATGGCATTCGTTCGGTACAGCGGTATCAAAAAGTTTGTTGACCAATTTAAGCGCTTTCTCGCGAAACCAGGGCATCCTCGGTTACGCTTGCTCACCACGACCTACACCAACAGTACGGAGCTCAAGGCGCTGCAAATCCTGCAGGAATTGGGCGCAGATATTCGTGTCTCTTACGATGTTGGCATGACGCGCCTGCACGCAAAGGCGTGGTACTTCTACAGAAGATCGGGTGCCTCTACTGCTTACATTGGTTCCTCTAATCTTACGCATTCGGCGCAAGATACGGGAATGGAGTGGAACGTACGGGCTAGCGCGTTGCGCAACCCGGACGTAACGCGCAAAGTCGCTTCGATGTTTGAATCCTATTGGGAAAGCGGCGATTTCGAGCCCTTCGACGCCGAAGCGTTTGAGCGTAACACCGCAAAAGAATCGCACGAAGATAATCACACAACCCGCGCATTTCTGGAGGTGACGCTTAAACCATTCCAAGAGCGCCTGCTCGAGCAAATAGAGATCTCACGCGGTCAAGGCCAGCATTGGAACTTACTAGTGTCAGCTACGGGCACCGGCAAAACGGTGATGGCAGGGGCAGATTACCAGCGTCTTGCAAGCCGCCTACCGAGAGCCCGATTGCTGTTTGTGGCGCATCGCAAAGAAATTCTGGCCCAAAGCCGCGACACCTTTCGGCAAGTGTTGCAGGATTGGCAGTTTGGTGAGCTCTGGGTAGACGGTGATCGCCCCAGACTTTTCGAGCATGTGTTTGCCTCAATCCAAACGCTCTCTAATGCGGATCTCAATCGAATCGAGCCGGATCACTACGATGTTGTAATTATCGATGAGTTTCACCATGCAGCCGCCACTACATATCAGCGCCTACTTGATCACCTAAAGCCAAAGCAATTGCTGGCGCTTACGGCTACACCAGAGCGGGCCGATGGAGAATCATTGCTACACTTATTCAACAACGAAATTACCGCCGAGCTGCGCCTGTGGGACGCAATAGATCAACACAGTTTAGTACCGTTTGAATATTACGGTGTTCACGACGGCACGAACCTAAGCGATATCCCCTGGCGGCGAGGGCGAGGTTACGACACCGAGGCCCTCTCAAATGTTTACACGGCAGATGATCTTTGGGTTAAGCGCGTCATTGCCGAGCTACGGAGCAAAGTTGAGACCATTGATACTGCCAGCGGCTTGGGTTTTTGTGTGAGCGTGGCACACGCCCAATTTATGGCGCGTAAGTTCACTGAGGCAGGCATAGCGGCGGCCAGCGTTTCGGGTACAACTGCATCCAACGAACGAGAGAGCACGCTGCGCAAGCTAAACGACGGCAGCTTGCGGTTCGTGTTCTCGGTGGATGTGTTCAACGAAGGGGTCGACTTACCCAAGGTGAACACCTTATTGCTGCTGCGCCCAACCGAGAGCGCCACCATCTTTATTCAGCAGTTGGGCCGGGGTCTGCGCCGAGCACATAACAAAGCGGTGTGCACAGTGCTCGATTTTGTGGGCCAGCACAACCAATCGTTCCGGTTCGATAAGCGCTTGGGCGCGCTTTTGGGCGGCACACGTAAAGATATAGAGCGACAAGTGCGAGAGGGCTTTCCGTATCTGCCATCGGGTTGTTACATGGAATTAGACCCGGTCGCGCAGAAAACCGTGCTCGCCAGCCTTAAAAACGCCATACCCTCATCGCGTAAAGCGCTCGTAACAGAGCTTCGTACATTAAAAGAGCGGGGCGCAGATGTCTCTCTCAAAGCATTTCTAGCGCATACCGGCTTAGAGTTAGAGGATATCTACAAAGGCAGCGGCGACAATTCATGGAGTGCTCTTTGCGAAGGCGCCGGTATGGCTACCTTGCCACAAGGTCCCAATGAAGGAACCCTCAGGGCTGCAATAGGACGTATGCTGCATGTTGATGATTATGAGCGCATTGACCAGTTCATTAATTGGGTGAGCGCAACGCAACCGCCGCAAATCAGTTTGCTTGTGGAGCGTAAGCAAAGATTACTGAGGATGCTTGTAGCACCACTCTTGAACGAATTGAAAGATAAGCACATGACTTTAGCGCAGGCTGTCACTTTGCTTTGGCAGCATCCGCAGGTATTGAAAGAGCTTGAGGAGTTGTTGCCTTTGCTACGGCGACGGGTAAGCCACAAGCACCAAGCTTATGACTTAAACGGCCCCGTACCATTGCAAATACATGCCCGCTACACTCGAATTGAATTACTTGCGGCCTTTGGTGAAGGCGATAGAGCATTAACACCGACTTGGCGCGAGGGGGTTAAATGGTCTAAGGCCAACCAAAGTGACGTACTGGCCTTTACGCTGAGTAAAACTCCTGGGCGCTTTAGCCCAACAACCATGTATCGCGACTACGCTATAAACCAAACGCTAATCCACTGGGAGAGCCAGTCGGGTACGACCGTAAAAAGTCCCACAGGCCAGCGATATGTGAATCATGAGCAGCAAAATACCGATATAGCACTGTTCGCTCGCGAGACATCTGATGACCGGGCGTTTTGGTGCTTGGGCAAAGCAAGCTATGTAGCGCACGAGGGTGAGCAACCAATGGCGATTAAATGGCGGTTAGAGCATCGATTGCCCGGTGATTTATACAGTGCTTTTGTTGCGGCGGTGGGATAGGAATAACAGTTTTTATCTTCATTTTTTGATATCTGGCATACTGAGCCCGAAACCCAATCACGAATTAAGAAAGGCTAGCACCAACCATGAGCGACTTACCTGACTTAGTTAACCGACTCCGAGTATTTGCTGAAGATAGAGACTGGGAACAATTCCATTCCCCCAAAAATCTGACTATGGCATTGCTAGGCGAAGCCGGTGAGCTCATTGAGCATTTCCAGTGGCTTACTGAGGAAGAGTCGCGCAATTTGCCGCTTGATAAAAAAGCCGCTGTATCCCAAGAAATAGCCGACGTATTACTTTATTTAGTCCGCTTGGCTGACACGCTAGAGATTGATTTGTATCAGGCAGCGCTCGATAAGATTGAACTTAATGCTGCGAAGTATCCGTCTGCTTTTGTCAAAGGCAGCGCGAAAAAATACACGGAATACTGGATATGCTGGTTTACAGCGGTAAGAGAGATGATTTCCTGGCTGATGTTAAGACTAACAATATTGAGGGAATTATCGAACGGGAGTTCGAGCGCAGACTTTTCAAACGACCAGCACCGAACGAAATTCTCTCATGGAAGAATTCAATGCAGTTCATGTTTAATGTGCTCATCGACCCGGAGATTCCAGATGACGCGGGTGTCTCAATCGAATATGTGTTGCCTCTGTCTAGCAAACGTGTGGACTTCATCTTAACTGGTCGAGGCTTTGATCAGACCGACGTGGCGATCATCGTCGAATTAAAGCAATGGAGTGAAGTTCAAGTTACCTCCAAAGATGGCGTCGTTGTCACACGATTTTCTCACGGGCAAACGGAGACAAGCCATCCTTCATATCAGGCATGGACCTATGCTGCCTTGATCACTGACTATAACGAGACAGTGCGTGAGGAAAACATTCAAATTTTGCCCTGCGCATACCTTCATAATCTTAGGTCCGGCGACGCGGTAAACGATCCCTTTTACCGAGAGCATACGGACAAAGCGCCGGTATTCATCTCTTCTGATGCTGAGCGTCTAGCTCAATTTTTTAAGACGCACATCAAGTACGGTGATACTCGGGACATTATGTATCGCATTGAGCATGGGCGGATTAAACCATCAAAGGCCTTGGCGGATAGCATGGTTTCAATGCTGAAAGGTAAGCAAGAGTTTTTGATGATCGACGATCAAAAATTGGTTTATGAAAATTCTCTGGACCTTGCGCATCGAGCCCGCATGGGGAAAAAACAAGTGCTGATTGTTGAGGGTGGCCCAGGTACGGGTAAATCGGTGGTGGCGGTGAACTTGTTGGTTGAATTCACCCGGAGAGAGTTGGTAGCGCAGTATGTCTCTAAAAATGCTGCGCCCAGATCGGTGTACGCTGCTCAACTATCGGGGACAATGACCAAATCACGTATCAATAACTTATTTAAGGGATCCGGTTCTTACATTGAAACCGAGCCGGATTTTTTTGATGCCTTGATCGTTGACGAGGCGCATAGACTGAACGAGAAGTCAGGACTTTATGGCAATCTTGGCGAGCACCAAGTAAAGGAAATTATCGCAGCGTCGAAGTTGAGTATCTTTTTTCTAGATGAAGACCAAACAGTGACGTTTGCCGATGTCGGTAATCGAGAAACGATATCTGGGTGGGCGAGAAAGCTAGGAGCCGATGTTACAGTAATGTCGCTCAGTTCTCAGTTTAGATGTAATGGATCCGATGCTTACCTGGCTTGGCTGGATAACGCGCTGCAGTTGAGGGAGACCGCGAACACTGAACTGCAGACTTCCGAATATGACTTTCGTGTTTTTGATTCGCCAGTCGAACTTCGTGCAGAGATTCAAAGACGAAACAGGTTAAAAAACAAAGCTAGGTTGGTGGCTGGTTATTGCTGGAAATGGAAAAGTAAGAAAGATCCAAAGGCCATGGATGTGTGCATTCCGGAGTATGGTTTCGAGGCACAATGGAACTTATCAAAAGATGGTAGCCTTTGGATTATTTCGCCCGATTCCGTTCATGAGGTTGGGTGCATCCATACATGTCAGGGGCTTGAAGTTGATTATGTTGGGGTCATTATTGGCGATGACTTTGTAATCAGAGATGGCGTCACAGTAACGGATGCTAGTAAACGAGATTCCGTCGACAAGACCATAAAGGGGTATAAAAAGCTGTTGAAGACAGATTCTGTGATAGCGCTCAAGCGCGCCGACCTGATCATAAAAAATACCTATCGAACGCTCATGACACGGGGTCAAAAGGGTTGTTTTATTTTCTGCACCGACCATGAAACGAATCAATATTTCAAAAATTTACTACAAGGTATTGATTCAACGGCAAAGGAGCCACTGACGGAATATGATGGGTTACCGTTCGAAGTCTTGCCTTTCTCTGGTGTTCAGCCATTTGAAGACGCAGTGCCTGTTTATGATTTTAAGGTTGCGGCTGGCGAGTTTAGTTCGTACCAAAATATTGAAAACTGTAACTGGGTAAAACTCCCAGATCATATCCGCGTCCGTGAAGGCTACTTTGTGGCACAGGTCATGGGTGAGTCGATGAATAAGAGAATACCAAACGGATCATGGTGCTTGTTTAACTCAAACGTTGGGGGTAGTCGACGTGGCAAGATTGTTTTAGTGCAGCACCGCGACATACAAGATCCTGACGTGGGAGGCACGTTTACTGTGAAACAATATCACAGTGAGAAGCACCCAGATGCGGATGGAGTAGATGTGCAAACTGAGATCAGACTTAAACCGGTAACCGACGCATTTGGATATACTGATATTGTCTTGACGCCTGATGATTCAGTCACTCTTGACGTTATAGGAGAGTTTCTTGCAGTGCTATGAGCGTCAGTTTTGTTCGCACAGGGCTCGTGTGGTTAAGGCAGGGCAGTAATGGGGAATTATTACGATCACTCCCCCCAAGCCCTTGCTGCTCAATACGATGCAATCAGTTCCGCTGACGTGCACCAGCCATGGCTTTCTGTCCTCGACTCACTTAAACCCAGATTAGCACTTGATGTGGGTGCTGGCTCGGGGCGCGATGCTCGCTGGCTGGCAGATAAAGGCTGGGATGTGATTGCCGTCGAACCCAGCGACCTGCGACAGCAGGGCATTACCAACTCCAAGGGCTACGGAATTGAGTGGTTAAATGACTCGATGCCAGACCTTGCTAGGGTTCGTACCATTGGCTACCGCTTTGACCTGATTCTACTCTCAGCCGTCTGGCAACATGTAAAACCCAGTGAGCGCGCACGCGCGTTTCGTATTCTGACTGAGCTCTTAAACCCAGGTGGTGTGATTGTTATTTTGCTGCGCCAAGGTACTGATGACGAAGAGAATGCGGCGCGGCAATTTTATGAGGTGTTGCCTGAGGAGCTAGATCAATACGCCAAAGACAGAGCGTTGCGTAAGTTATTGTGGACGCAAACGCAGGATGCCGAGCGCACACACGTAACCTGGGGGTATTTGGCGTATCAGATTCCTGATGATGGCACTGGTGGTTTGTCGTTGTTGCGCCACATTATTATCAACGACGATAAAACGGCGACCTATAAGTTAGGTCTGTTGCGGGTGTTATCTCGTATTGCTGAGAGCTACCCCGGTGCAGTTATAAAACGTGACGATGAATCGGTTACGATTCCTTTAGGGCTGGTGGGGTTGTTATGGTTAAAGCAGTATAAGCCATTGATCTTGCAGTATCAGCTGCCCCAGCTTGCTAAGGCTAATCCAAGTTTTGCCAAACAGGCTTTTAACGCTTTGGTGGATTTTTCGGACCCAGAACTGCGGTTGGGGGCCAGTATAGCCGTGGAGCGAGGCAAAGTCTTAGAGCAAGCATTAATCGATGCTTGCCGCGCAATACATAGGAACCCAGCGCATTACACGACTTTTCCCGGTACGAATAGGCCTGTGTTTGATACGCGGTATGTCTCTCCTGCGCGTTCTAGCACTGGGGTGATGGTAAACCTTGAGTACCTGAGTCGCTTTGGTGACGTGAAAGTTCCAGCGGGTATCTGGCAGACGCTGGGGCAATACGCGTGCTGGCTGGAGCCGGCTATCGTGCATGAATGGCAGCAGCTTATGGCTCGCTGGGATTATAGTGTCCGTGATCGTGGTCCCTCGCTTGCAAATGCCTTCCGCTGGGAGGATTCAGTTCGATTCACCGGTCAGGTGCGAGCGCGAGTCAATGAGCTGCGAGAACAAGGAGATGTGATCGCTTGCACGTGGACGGGGAAGCGTAGCAAAGAGCTGGATATTGACCATGCGTTTCCATGGGCTCGTTGGCCTAATAACGATTTATGGAACTTGTTGCCGTGTAGCTCCAATATAAACGCGCAAAAATCGGACAGATTACCCTCGCAAGTTGCAATGCACAGGGCAAGCTCGCGCATCATAGAGTGGTGGGGCAGGGCCTATTGCTCCAGTTCTTTAGAACAGCAATTCAATGAGGAAGCTCTCATTTCTTTACCAGGCTTATCTCGCGACGCGTTGACTCTAGAGTCTGTGTATGAGGCCATGTTGCATCAACGTGCGAAAATCAAGCACGATCAGCAGTTGGCGGAGTGGGGGCCGCGATGATCGACTGTTGCTGAGCACATACCATAAAATAGATTTAAAAGAGGCATTAATGTCCAACGAGCACAACGAGCATTTTTACGCGCATTCTCTCGAAAGCGACGGAAATAAAACACATTGGCAGTTGCTCTCGAATCATCTTCGCGCGGTAGGCAAGCTAGCGGGTAACAAAGCATCGGTCTTTGGTGCTGGCCGTCTGGCAGAAGTAGCAGGCCTCCTTCACGACTTGGGTAAATATACTTTAGAGTTTCAGAAACGACTGGAGGGCAGCCCAATTCACGTGGATCACGCTACTCACGGTGCAATAGTGGCAGTTGAACGTTTTGACGCTATCGGCCTTCTGTTGGCGTATGCTATTGCTGGTCATCACGCTGGTCTTGCTAATGGAAGAGACACTGGCGAGATAACAAGTCTACGGGAACGACTGCAAAAGGAACTACCAAATCTTCTCCCAGTTTGGGAAGCTGAAATAGAGCTCCCATTAGGTGCTCTCGAGCCAGAGGGATTTCGTCCGGTAGGAGCGCGAGGGACCTTTCAACTATCGTTCCTTGGACGAATGTTGTTTTCATGTTTGGTAGATGCAGATTACCTAGACACCGAAGCATTTTATCTTTCTAGAGAAAAAGGAATGAGAACTCGTGATCAAGCATTCCCCTCTCTTGAAGAATTACGATCTAAACTCGATGATCACCTAAAACGCTTTCGTGCCGATTCAGACGTAAATCAAGTGCGAGCCGAAATACTGTCTCATGTGCGAGCCCAAGCGCATCAATCGCCGGGATTATTCTCTTTGAATGTGCCTACTGGTGGCGGTAAAACATTGGCCTCATTGGCGTTTGCTTTAGACCATGCAATTGCGCACGGATTACGTCGCGTTATTTTTGTAATCCCATTTACGAGTATTGTGGAGCAAAACGCTGCTGTATTCCGTTCAGTCTTGGGCGAGCTTGGTGAGGAGGCGGTTCTAGAGCATCACAGCGCCTTTACAGGGGAGGGTAAACGTACTGAGAACCCGGAATCCAAAGACAAGTTGCGATTAGCGATGGAGAACTGGGAAGCGCCGATCATTGTTACAACGTCTGTTCAGTTCTTTGAGAGTCTTTATGCCAATCGGGGTTCACGTTGTCGTAAACTCCACAATATTGCGAAGAGTGTAACGATTTTGGACGAGGCGCAAACCTTACCCATTAAACTTCTGTTCCCTTGCATGGCAACTATCGATGAACTCGCCTTGAATTACGGCACTAGTTTAGTGCTGTGCACCGCTACTCAGCCGGCGTTGAGAGTAGAGGAAGGTTTCGTCAGTGGATTAGAAAATGTACGAGAACTGGCCCCTGACCCGCAGAACTTGCAGAGAAGGCTGGAACGTGCCCAAGTCCATTACTGCGGTCTTCTTTCGGACGATGAGTTGATTACTGCGCTATCAGCAAACGAGCAAGTGCTTTGCATCGTAAATAATCGACGGCACGCTCGTAGTCTCTCCCAAAGTATTGCCCACCTAGATGGGGCGTGTCATCTAACCACCTTGATGTGCGCTAAACATCGGAGTGAGGCTCTGGTTGAAATTCGTCAGAGACTTAAGGATGGAAAGCCCTGTCGGCTCATATCGACTTCCCTCGTTGAGGCCGGAGTAGATATTGATTTCCCGACAGTGTTTCGTGCTGAGGCTGGCCTGGATTCAATCGTTCAAGCTGCTGGCCGCTGTAACCGCGAAGGTAAGCAACCACTAGAACAGAGCAATGTATATGTGTTTGCTGTTTCCCCAGATTGGCCGACACCACCGGATATTGAGCAATTCGCGGGGGCGGCTCGTTCGGTATTTCGACGATATGAGCAGCCATTGTCATTGGAAGCAATTCGAGATTACTTTCGTGAATTGTACTGGATGAAAGGAAAACAACAGTTGGGAGCGGGTGTGCTGAAAATGATCGAGGATGGTCGAATTTCTGGCATCCCCTACGAAGCCCTGGCGAAGACCTTTCGAATGATTGATAGCCACATGTTACCTGTGATTATTCCATATGATAAATATGCGCGTGAGGCATTGGACGCTCTCTCGTGGGTTGAATCCTGTGGTGGTATTGCTCGTAAGTTACAGCCTTATCTCGTGCAATTACCTCAAGATAGCTTTCGCGCGTTAAGGCAAGCCGGTGCAATACAGCCAGTTCAGGAGATGAAGTTTGGCGAGCAATTTATGGAGCTAGTTAATGAAGACCTCTATGACAGTCTATATGGGCTAGACTGGAACGAGCCCTCGTTTATCAATGCAGAAAAATTAGTAATCTAATTCGGTCGTTGTGGAAAAAAACCAAATGTTGACGCGGAGAGAAGGCAAATGTCATATGGAGTAAAGCTAATGGTGTGGGGCGAGCGCGCTTGCTTTACTAGGCCAGAAATGAAGGTGGAGCGAGTGAGCTACGATGTAATTACCCCTTCGGCGGCACGCGGAATTCTAGAAGCGATTCACTGGAAGCCAGCGATTCGCTGGGTTATCGACGGGATTCGGGTTTTAAAACCGATTCGTTTCGAATCCCTACGGCGTAATGAGGTGGGAAGTAAAATCAGCGCACGAAATGTAAGTGCCGCTATGAAGTCAGGCACTATCGAGGGGCTCGTGAACTATGTGGACCAGGATCGTCAACAGCGTGCCGCCACTGTACTTCGTGATGTAGCGTACGTGATTGAGGCGCACTTCGAAATTACAAGTAAAGCGGGTGCTGAAGACAGCGTAGGTAAACATTTGGATATCTTCAATCGGCGGGCCCGCAAGGGGCAGTATTTTCATGCACCTTGCTTGGGAGTAAGAGAGTTCCCCGTAAACTTTTCGCTTTTGGAAGCTGATCAGCCAGATCCGTTGCCCCAAAGTGTTATGAAAGGTGAGCGAGATCTCGGTTGGATGTTACATGACTTCGAATTCCACAATAATTGCGAGCCTCGCTACTTTAGGGCTGTTATGCGAGACGGCTTTATTAAAGTCCCAGATTTCGCCAGCGAGGAGGTAAAAGGATGATCCTTTCGGCCTTGCACAATTACTATCAGCGGTTGATTAACAATCACGAGGAAGGAATAGCACCTTTTGGTTTCAGCCAAGAAAAAATCAGCTATGCGTTGGTTTTGTCTAAGGACGGGCGTTTACTCGACGTTCAAGATATCCGCGACACTAGTGGTAAGAAGCCAGTTCCCGCTATTCTGACCGTTCCGCAGCCGCCCAAACGATCCGTAAACATCGCCCCCTGTTTTTTGTGGGATAACTCGTCATATGTGTTAGGCATTAGCTCCGCACACGATGAAAGATCAAAAATGAGAAACAAGGAAACTTACGGATCTTTTAAAGCGATGCACCAGAGAGTATTAGCAAATTGCGACAGCGTGCGCTTAGGCGCATTTCTGGCATTCCTTGATCGGTGGGAGCCTGAGGCATGGCAAAAATCTAGCCTAATATCTGAGGATATGCTGGATGCCAACTATGTATTTCGGCTAGATGGTGATCTGGAGTACATGCATCAGTATCATGAAGCACAGAAGATTCGACTGGAGATACTCTATGAGTCCGCCACACCAAGCAAAGTTTGTTTGGTCACGGGGGCTCATGCACCAATAGCAAGGCTGCACCCGTCAATTAAAGGCGTATATGGGGCCCAAACCGCCGGCGCTTCAATCGTCTCTTTCAACCTCGATGCTTTTACATCATATGGTAAGTCACAGGGCGAGAATGCCCCGATTTCAGAAGCGGTTGCGTTTTCTTACACCGCTACATTGAACTATCTTCTCCGTAAAGGGAGTCCGCAGCGGTTACAAATAGGCGATAGCTCGGTCGTCTTCTGGGCTCAGACGGCTTCTATCGAGAGTGGCCGGGTCGCGACGGGAT
>DOVB01000036.1 GCA_003520285.1 Halieaceae bacterium | reverse complement strand
CGGTGCCCTGCCATGTTTGCGGGGTAGCGCTGTATCGTTGTCGCAGCAGTTGCTGAAGCTCGCGCTCTAGGCTCGCTGAGCCTATTCTTTGTCCTAAGCTTTCGATGCTGTCGAGATGAGTGGATTGTGACTCGGGCAAGGCGTGAACGAATGCTCTCAGATGTTGCAGGGTTTGCCCCGCATCGCTATGTCGGGCCGCATCAATTGCTTGCCGCAGCAAATCGCTTTGGCTCTCATGTGCAGCGCTTGTTGGCGCTGCACTTTTCTTGTGTGCTTGTCCGCGTCGCCAGCCCCACAACAAGGTCGCCAGCCATAGCAGTGTGATAGTGCCGGTGATCATCGGCCACCACCCGGCAGTCACAATGGGTTGAGAGAGAGGTGTCGACTCTGGGGTTTGATCAAACTGACTGTCGTCTAACGAAGGCGGCGGTGCCATCACAAACTCATCGCGTGGTCTGGGCTGGTCGGTCTCCTGCAGCACACGGGGGCTTATCGTGAGGCGTCTTTCGGGTAGCCTGGCGAAATCAAGCTGGTCGGTGACACTATTCCAGAACGGGATCTCGATTGCCTCTAGGGTCACTAACCCCTCTTGAGAAGCGATGATCGCGCTACTTTCAATGCGCTCGCCGCTTAAACCCTGAGCGCTATCAAGATCTTTGATGACGGGTTGATCAGGATAGTATTTCAATGCCTGTGGCAGCCTGGTTGGTATCGGTGGCAGCTGCACCCCTTGAACTCCGGTGCCACGTAGGGTGAGAGTGCGAGTCAGAGCCTCGCCCGCGCGAACCGAGATCGAGTCGCCCAGGTTGTCACCGAGCGTTAATGCTTCAGCGACAATCCACGGACTGTCTGGAAACGAGTAGGGGATGGGTTTGACCGTTACAATGATAGGCGCGGTATTGCGCGTGATGAGTTGCCCAGCACGAGATCGAGCGAAGAGTCCGCCCCCGCCTAGCATTTCTCGTCCGCTCAGTCGCAAGCTGGGTATCGTCAGCGATCCGGATTGCTCAGGGAATATCACATAGTGTAGCTCGTGAATGATCCAAGGCTTACCCGCAATGGTTCGCTGGAACGTTTGCTGCTCGACCAGCTCGACGTGCGCGTTCGGAATCTCGAGCTCTGAAACATTCAGATCATCTAAGTTAATCGCGCGTTCGATGGTGATAGTCAGTCGCACCTGTCCCTGCACATACACCGATTGCCGATCGGATTCGGCGCGGAAGTTGAGTGTTGAGTCACCGCTGGTGGCTACAACTGGGGGGCCGACTTGGATGTTGATTGGCTCGGTGCGTTCGCCATCGATCTCGAGTGCGGGAATGACAGCGATGCCCTGTCGTTTGGGTGTTAGGTCGACTCGAAGCGTATTTGAGCGAGTTACGGCACCATTGATGATTTGGAGGTTGCTCGAGCTTGATTGACCGAGCAGTTCGAACGAGGCCTGTACTGAGCTTAAATCGAGGTTCGATAACTCCGCGCCGGTCTCTGAGCTAAGGTTTAGCGTGATAATATCGCCCAGTGCAATGTCGGTGCGATCTACAGATGCTGTGAGTGCAGCGACACTGGGCGCGCTCAAACTGTAAAGCAGCATCGTCAGGGCTAGTATACGTCGCATTGTGTCACCATACTTTTTGACCATTTTGAGTCGTGTTTTGTCGTTGTCGTTGCTCGCTTTCGTAGCGAAACTTCTCTCGCAAGAGCCCTGAGGGGTCGTCCTCTATTCGGCGGATCCACTGTTCCATAGCTTGTTGCTTTTCCTGATCGGCGCGCGCATCGTTAATCGTTTGTTCTGCCAGCGCCTGCTCGGCTTCAGCAGCCTCGCTATCGGATTCTGAGCCCTCGGCTGAGGCGTCAGTGTCGCTTGCCGGTGGCGCAGCTTGAGGGTCTGATTTCTGCTCCGATGGGTCGCTCGCGCCACTCTGTTGATCAGAGTTTTGATCGGTATCGGAAGGGTCGCTGCTAGCCTCGCTGTTACTCTCGGAAGTGTCAGAGGATTCCGACTCCTGGCCCTTGGAGCTCGAGCTCTCGGAACTTTGTGAGTCATCCGATTGTGATCCATCACCTTGCTGCTCGGTCTCTGATTGATCTTGTTGTTGCAGTAATTGGGCGACCAGATCACGGTTAAACTGTGCATCATCACTGGGCTCCAGAGCCAATGATTGGTCAAACGCCGCCAGAGCTTCTTCCAGTTGTCCAGCTTTGGCGCGCGCGTTGCCCAGGTTATACCAATCGCTCGCGGTTTCACCCGGTAGTGCCTCGAACTGCTCGAGTGCAGTCACTGAATCGTTGGCTTGGTAGCTGGCGATAGCAGCCCAAGCGGGGTCGTCAAATAAAGCAGCGGCGGCCTTGGGGTCGGTTTCAAGTAGCTTCGCGGCTTGCTGGTTCGGTGTTTGCCACAACTGTTGCCAGAGACTGCGGGAGC
Source organism: Halieaceae bacterium (assembly GCA_003520285.1). GTDB lineage: Bacteria > Pseudomonadota > Gammaproteobacteria > Pseudomonadales > Halieaceae > Aequoribacter. Next base: position 299 of record DOVB01000036.1, on the reverse strand, counting down.
TCTGTGGAGGTGTTTCCTTGGGTGCCTGTGCGATCACGTGTTGTGGAGCGAGACCAAGTGGAACGGCCATAATGATCAGGGCCAACAGCGCGCTGGGGTTCTTAAGAATGAGGGCAAAGATTGCGATAAGCCAGGGAACAAGCCACCAGTGGCCAGCATCAGCCCAAGTATCCGCTTGTCGCTCAACGATAATTTGGCTGCGCTGATCAGTTTGGCTCAGGCGGTCCAGTGCTGTGTTGATGTCGCTATCATCGAAGGTCAGCAAGCTGAAGTGCCCGCCCAAATCCGCTGCCAGTTGC